>JBDTZX010000097.1:0-4271 GCA_040004895.1 Rhodanobacter sp.
CCGGACAGGTCGACACCGCTCTTGAACAGCTTGCCGAGCATCTGCTCGTAGTGATGCGGAAGTTTCGCGATCACCTCGTCGGCCATGCTGCGCTGGGCGGCTTCGGCGATGCGCGTATGATCCTCGCGCGCATCGATGCGACCCACCGCGATGTTGTCCGCCGCGCTGAGGTAATAGCGCACGAAATCCTGGAAGATCACGCCGATGTTCAGGCGCAGCTCCTCGAGGTCGTACTCGGCCAGCGGATGACCGTCGAGCAGGATGCGCCCTTCATCCGGGTCGTACAGTCGCGACAGCAGCTTGACCAGGGTGGTCTTGCCTGCACCGTTCTCGCCGACCAGCGCCAATACTTCGCCTGCGCGCAAGGTGAAGTCGAGGTTGCGCACGGCCCAGCGTTCCGCATCGGGATAGCGAAAGCCCACGTTCTCGAACACGAAGCCCTCGCGCACCGGGTCCGGAAACGACCGCGGATTTTCCGGCGAGAGGATCTCCGGCTCGATGCGGAAAAACGAAAACAGGTCATCCAGATACAGCGCCTGTCCCGCCACCTGCGAAAAGCCGATCAGCAGGTTTTCCAGCAAGGTGCGCAGGCGCCGGAACGACGCCGAGAGGAACGTCAGGTCACCGACGCTGAAATCGCCGCGCACGGTGCGACAAGCAATGATCGCGTAAGCCGCGTAGTAGCCGATGGTGCCGACGGTGGTGAACAGCCCGCCCCAGCCGGCGCGACGCAACGCGATGCGCCGGTTGGCGTAGTAGATCGATTGCGACAGCACGCGATAGCGGTCGATCAGGAAGCTGTTGAGGCCGAAGCTCTTCACCTCCTTCGCGTTCTGCGCACTCGCCCCCACCTGGCGCAGGTAATCCAGCTCGCGCCGTTCGGGCGTCCACTGGTAGTTCACCGCATAGCTCTGCGCGTTGAAATGGAACTCGCCCAGGAACGCCGGCACCAGCGCCACCAGCAGCAACACGATCAGCCACGGCGCATACACCATCAGCCCGACCGCGAAACTCACGATGGTGACCATGTCCTGCGCCTGCCCCAGCAACTGCGACAGCAGCGAGCTGCGCCCGGCGACCTGGCGGCGCGCGCGGTCGAGCTTGTCCTGCAGGTCGGCGTCCTCGAAGTCCTCCAGGTCGAGCGAGGCGGCGTGTTCCATCAGCCGGATGCTGGTGCTGTTGGCGTAGAGCTCGCCCAGCAGCGAATCGATCATCGACACGATGCGGCCGAGGATGTCCGCAGCCACCGCCAGCGTGAACTCCAGCGCAAGCAGCATCCACAAATGCGTCAATGCGCCGCTGGCTAGCCATTCACCAACGCTCGCATGTGCTGCGTGCATGGCCAGCAAGCGAACCACCTCGTCGATGATCAACTTGCCGACGTAAAGCGTCGCCACCGGCAGCAATGCGCGCAGCAGCCGCAGCACGATGCTGGAAATGCTCAGCAGCCTGCTGGTCTGCCAGATGCTCTGCAGGAACGGCGGCAGGTTGCGCAATGCGGCGAAGCGCTCGCGCAGACTCTGCTGGGGGGCCGGCTCGTGGTGTCCGCCGCCGCTATTCGGCGGCGGCCCCTTACCGACCCGACCTCCCATGGTGTATTGACGCGGCATTGCGATTCCTTTTGAAGCGACCTGTCGAGCATGCCACGGGCACGTGTCACGCCGAAACCAAGAGTGGTGAAGTATTGCTTTAGATATTATTGCGATATATCTTAGATACACACTTCACGAAAGGATAGCCCGATGCGACTGCATGACTTCTTCCATTCGCTGCACCATAGCCATCACGATCACCACGGCCCCCATGGCGCACACGGTGGCATCGACGAGCGCGGCGGCGGCCACCACGAACAGCATCATGCGAGCCGCGGTCCGTTCGGCGGACATCGTGGCGGCGGCGATTTCTTCGGCGGCTGGGACGAGCTGCGTGGCGGTGGTCGCCGCGGTGGCGGCCGCATGTTCGGTCACGGCGACTTGCGCCTGCTGCTGCTGGCGCTGATCGAACAACAGCCGCGTCACGGCTACGAACTGATCCGCATCATCGAGGACATGTTCCAGGGTCACTACTCGCCCAGCCCCGGTGCGATCTATCCCACCTTGACCATGCTCGAGGAACTCGGCTACGCACAGGTCGAGACCGAGCAAGGCAACCGCAAGCTGTATGCGATTACCGCCGAGGGAACTGCGTTCCTCGATGAGAACCGCGCCGAAGTCGAGGCAGTGACGTCGCGCACCGAACGCCATGCCCGCACCGCCGCGCGCATGAGCATGCCGCCGCCGGTGCACAAGGCGATGCATGCGATCAAGCACGCGATGCTGATGCACGGCATGGAATGGAGCAAGGCTGAAGCGCTGCGTGTGGCGACGATTCTCGATCGCGCTGCCGGCGAAATCGCTGCCGGAGATCGTGAGGGCTGATACTGACGAGATGCTTGCTGCGTGGGAGCATCGTTGCCGAAGTCACGGCCTGTCGATCACCTCATCACGCCGCGCGACCCTGATCGGCATGCTGCAATCCGATGCGATATGCGACGCGGCAGGCTGGCTGTTGATGGCTCGACAGCGGCATGCGGACATCCGCCTTGGAAACGTCTGTCGATTCCTGCGCGAACTGGAACGATGCGGCCTCGCCGAGGTGGAGACGATGGTGCATTCGCGTTGTCGCTGGCGACTGAAGGATCTGGCACCGGCACCACCGACCGGCGAACTCTAGCCCATGCTTGAATCGCTGCGGACGTTGCTGCGCGAGATGCAAGCGCGGGGTCTTGCCGTTGCATCCAGTGGCGAATCGAGGTTGGAAAACAACTCGCGCCACGTCGAGAGAGCCGGAGCAAATCAGGCCGCATCGAACTGGCGACTGCTGCAGCAGATTGCCTTGACCTTTGGCTATCGACTCGTGACGCGTCATTCGAGTCCCGCGTACTGACTGACCTGGTCGACAGATTCGCACGCCCGACATGCCCACGCGTTAATCAAGTCTGAGCGAAATACCCGCTTGCACACATAATTTTCCCATCGCCTGCAGTAAGTGTTGACCATGGCCCTGCCGAATCGCGCGGGCGACTGGTCATCATGCAGGAGCCAAGGGATGAAGCGCAGCCGGAAGATCGTGAGCTGGATCGTGGGCATCGTGCTGACACTTGTCTTGGTGATCGTGCTGGTCATCGCCTTCTTCGACTGGAACCGCCTGAAACCCTTCATCAACGACAAGGTCAGCTTGGCGATCGGCCGTCCATTCGCGATCAACGGCGATCTGACCGTCGCTTGGCAGCGCGACCGATCCGGCGGCTGGTGGCGTTCCTTGGTCCCCACACCCGAGTTCACCGCGCGCAACATCACCATCGGCAACCCCGCGTGGGCCAGCCAGCCTCAATTCGCCCAGCTCGACGCGCTGCGTTTCCGACTGTCACCGCTGCCGTTGCTGGCCCATCGCATCGAAGTGCCATCGCTGCAGCTGGTCCACCCCACGGTTGACCTGGAACGCGACAAGCAGGCGCGGGCGAGCTGGACGTTCGCGTTGCCGCCGAGCGACGCGCCATCGACATGGAAGCTCGATCTGCGCCAGATCGGCTTCGATCGAGGCCGCGTGTCACTCGACGATGTGGCCAGCGCGATCAAGCTGCAGGTGGCGATCGAACCGTTGCAGGGTGCGATTCCCTATGACCAGATCGTGGCGCAGCAATCCACCGATGCGCGCGCGCAGGCAGGCAAGTCGGCGGGTAGTTCGGCCAAGCGAACACTGGACCGGGCCGGGAGCAGGAACGATGCAACCGACACAATCGGTCAGGCGAATGATTCCACCGTGTACCTGTTCGGCTGGCAGGCCCAGGGCAGTTACAAGGGCACCTCGATCCGTGGCAGTGGCAAGACCGGTGGCGTGCTCGCGCTGCAGAATGCCAGCGAACCATTTCCGGTCCAGGCCGACATGCACGTCGGTGACAGCCATATCGCACTGGTCGGCACCTTGACCGATCCGGTGAACCTCGGCGCACTCGACGTGCGACTCTGGTTTTCCGGCTCCAGCATGGCCAAGCTGTATCCACTCACCGGCGTCACGCTGCCCGACACGCCGCCGTACGCGACCGAAGGCCACCTGAAAGCGCAACTGCGCAAAAGCGGAAGTCATTTCAGCTACCAGAATTTTCGCGGGCGCGTGGGCGGCAGCGATCTGGCAGGCGATCTCGATTTCGTCAGCGGCGGCATGCGGCCGAAACTCAGCGGTGCAGTGAAATCGCAGTTGCTGCAGTTCGCCGATCTCGCGCCGCTGATCGG
>JBDTZX010000408.1:0-4268 GCA_040004895.1 Rhodanobacter sp.
TAGCGCGCGCCGAGGTCGACCAGAAATGCCGCGAGACGCTCGTCGGCACTATGGTCGCCCGCAAGCATGGAGGCGGTTCCGATTTCCTTGCTGAGCATGCGGAACAGATGCTGCTGCACGGCTGGCACGCGCGCGGCCAGGGCACTCATTGCCGGAAACGAGAAGCGGCAAAAGAACGTCGTTTCCAACGCAACGGCATCGCATGGAAAGCGCTCCGGGTAGATCGCATTGAGCCCGATCACCTCACCCGGCAGATAGAAGCCGAGTACCTGCTCGCGACCTTCCTTGTCGACCACGCGGGTTTTCACGGTGCCACCACGCACGGCAAAAATCGCGCGAAAGGAATCACCGGTACGAAAGACCTGCTCGCCGGCGCGAAACGGTCCCACATGTTCGACCAGACATTGCAGCTCGGCCAGGCCGGGTTTGTCGTAACCGGCCACGATGCAGGCGTTGGAGAACGCGCAAGTCCCGCAGAAACGCGTCGCATCGCCGTCGCCGTCCATGATTCCGGGCAACTCGGATTGTCGTATCAGCGGGGCAATCGATCGCATGGACAGATGGTGCCGGTTCGAAAGCGACAGGTCAAAGCGCTCCACATCACGACACAAAGGGTGTGCCATCAGGACTTCACCGCACCCGCAGAATCAGCGCCCGTACGGAACCACCTGCTGCTCGATCGAACCGAAGATGGAAACTCCGCCGGCGTCGGTGACATCGATTTTCAGGCGATCGCCAAACTTCAGGAACGGTGTGCTCGGCTTGCCATCGCGCAGGGTTTCCACCGTGCGCTGCTCGGCCAGGCACGAGGCACCCTTGCCGGTGTCTTCGTTGGCGATGGTGCCGGAGCCGACGATGGTGCCGGCAGTCAGCGGACGCGTCTTCGCCACATGCGCCACCAGCTCGGCAAAACTGAACTGCATGTCGACGCCGCATTCCGCTTCACCAAACCAGTCGCCATTGAGCCAGGTGCGCATCGGCAGATGCAGCTTGTCGCCCTGCCACGCGTCGCCTAGTTCGTCGGGCGTCACCAGCACTGGCGAGAGCGCCGAACGCGGCTTGCTCTGCAGGAAGCCGAAGCCCTTGGCCAGCTCGTTCGGAATCAGTCCGCGTAGTGACACGTCATTGACCAGGCCGATCAGCTGGATGTGTGCGGATGCCTGCGCCGGGGTCGAAGCCATCGGCACGTCGTCGGTGACCACGATCACTTCGGCCTCCAGATCGATACCGTAGTCCTCGCTCGGCACCGCCACCGGATCGCGTGGTCCGAGAAACCCCGCACTGGTCGCCTGGTACATCAGCGGATCGGTGTAGAACGACGGCGGCACTTCCGCGCCGCGCGCACGCCGGACCCGCTCGACATGCGGCAAATAGGCCGAACCGTCGACGAACTCGTAGGCGCGCGGCAAGGGCGAAGCCAGCGCATTCATCTCCAGCACGAACGCGCCAGCGGCACGACCGTCGTCGAGTTCGGCAGACAGCGCATTGAGCCGGGGCGCAATGTTGGACCAGTCGTCGAGTGCGGCTTGCAGCGTCGGCGCAATGCCGGTCGCCTTCACCGCACGCGTGAGGTCGCGACTGACCACGATCAGCGTGCCGTCGCGACCGCCTTCCTTGAGGCTACCCAGTTTCATGCATGCACTCCATCGGCCGCACTCAGGCGCAGCCTTCCACGTAATCGATTTGCGGCGGCACACCCACGCGCCACCGCGTGACCTGTCCATCCGCTCCGGTTTCGAACACCAGCACCGCGTTACCCTGCAGCGACTTCACCCGCAGGTAGTTTGCGCCAGCAACGTACTTGTGCGGCTGTTCTTCGACGCGTGACCCGTACAGCCCACGGATCTGCGCCTCGTGCATGCCGACCCTGCCGCCGCCTGGCGCGATCTCCCTGGGCGTGCCGGCGTCGTAGCGAACGAACCGGCCGCCTTCGAACATGAAAGAAAAATCGCCCGGCTGCTTGACCCACACCGGTCGTCGGTAGAAACAGCTTGAGCCCGGCTGCGGCGTGGCATCTTCCAGCGTGCCGTTCCACGCGACGCCAAACGCCGCCGCGTCCATGCCAAAGCGCGTGTCGCCGTAACCGTCATAGTGTGCAAGCTGCGCCGCATCCGCCGCAGCGATCGCTGGAGCCGTCGTTGATGTGGAGGCGGAGCCAACCGAGGTCGGCACGCTGGCATCAGGCGACCCTTCGGCTGCGGCACTGCGGTTCGATGAAGACGGTCCGGCGTTGCCGCAGGCACTCAATGCCAGCGCGCAGGCAACGAGGAGCGACCTGGCATTCATGCCGTACCTTTCCCGGCGTCGAAATGCCTGGCGATGCCCTTCCAGCAGTCGTGGTAATTGCCCTGCAGCTGCGGCGATGCCAGCGCCTGCCGGGTGGGACGAATCACCTTGCGCGTCTCGAACATGAAGGCCATGGTGCCGCCGATCACATCGGGCCTGGCGAGGTCGGCGCTGGCCGCCTTCTCGAAGGTGGCCGCATCCGGACCGTGCCCGCTCATGCAGTTGTGCAACGACGCGCCGCCCGGCACGAAACCATCGGCCTTGGCGTCGTACACGCCGGTGATCAGGCCCATGAACTCGCTGGCCACGTTGCGGTGGAACCACGGCGGCCTGAACGTGTGCTGCGCCACCAGCCAGCGCGGCGGAAAAATCGCCAGGTCCAGGTTGGCTGTTCCCGGCGTGTCGCTGGGCGAGGTCAACACGGTGAAGATCGACGGATCGGGATGATCGAAACTGATCGAGCCGATCGTGTTGAACTTGCGCAGGTCGTATTTGTACGGCGCGTAGTTGCCATGCCAGCCGACCACGTCCAGCGGCGAGTGGCCGATCTTCGCCGACCACAGCGCACCCTGGAATTTCGCAATCAGTTCGAACGCGCCTTCGACGTCTTCGTAGCGTGCATTCGGCACGAGAAAATCGCGCGCGTTGGCCAGGCCGTTGGAACCGATCGGACCGAGATCCGGAAGGCGCATCAGCGCACCGAAGTTTTCGCAGACGTAGCCACGCGCCTCGCCGTCGATCAGCTCCACACGAAAACGCACACCACGCGGAATCACCGCGATCTCCTGCGGCTCGATCTCCAGCACGCCCAGTTCGGTGGCCAGACGCAAGCTGCCAAGCTGCGGCACGATCAGCAGTTCGCCATCGGCGTCGTAGAAAAAACGTCCCTGCATCGACCGATTGGCCGCGTAGAGATGTATGCCGATGCCGGCCTGTTCGGCGGAACCACCGTTGCCGGCCATCGTCACCAGGCCATCGATAAAATCGGTGGGCAATGCAGGCGGCGGCAGCGGGTCCCAGCGCAACTGGTTCGGCGTCGCCGGTGCCTCGTCGAAGCGATTGTGAAACGTGGCATGCGCGAGCGGCTGGAATGGCTCGTGCACCGCCGCCGGCCGAATCCGGTACAGCCAGCTGCGCCGGTTGGCGTGCCGGGGGGCGGTGAATGCGGTGCCCGACAATTGCTCTGCATACAGGCCATGCGCGACGCGTTGCGGCGAATTCTGGCCGACCGGCAAGGTACCGGGAATCGCCTCGCTGGCGAACTCGTTGCCGAAGCCCGACTGGTAG
Organism: Rhodanobacter sp.; assembly: GCA_040004895.1. Lineage (GTDB taxonomy): Bacteria > Pseudomonadota > Gammaproteobacteria > Xanthomonadales > Rhodanobacteraceae > Rhodanobacter. The sequence continues at coordinate 3,574 of JBDTZX010000408.1, forward strand.
CCGGCCGTGCGCGAAACGTTTGCGGTATCTGCAGTCATCGATCGCTCCACTGGTTGCCGGTCTGCGCCGCATACCGCGGACGGTTCAATCCTATTACTCTTGCAATGCCGCGATCCGGGGAAGCTGGATCGATCGCTGCGCCATCCATCACGGGGAATAGCATGTCCGACGTCTTTGCCACGCCGCCCGCACCGGGTAGCGTCATCACCATATCCGACCTCGCCAAGCCCTTGGCCGAGGGCAGAAGCTGGATCAAGTTCCTGGCCATCGTGCAGCTGGTGTTCGCCGGGCTGTATGTCCTCATCTCGTTCGGCTTCGGCCTTCTCGTGATGTGGTTGCCGATCTGGTTGAGCATCGTGCTGTTGCAAGCGGTCGGTGCCATCGAGCGCGCCTATCTGCAGGGCGACGCCGAAGCACTGAAACTGTCGCTGGCCAAGCTGAAACTGTACTTCGTGATCCAGGCCATCGCCATGATCGTGGGCTTTCTGCTGGTGGTCGTCGCCATCGTCATTGCGATTTCGTTTGGACTGAGCATGTACAAGTTCCACGGGTTCCCGCACTGATCCGGCGGGGGGAATCCAGGTTCCCCCTGTCGATTTCGATCAGAGCACACCACGCTTGATCTGATCACGCTCGATCGATTCGAACAGCGCCTGGAAATTGCCTTCGCCGAAACCTTCGTTGCCCTTGCGCTG
>JBDTZX010000018.1:0-4263 GCA_040004895.1 Rhodanobacter sp.
TACCTGCGTGAATTTCTGCGCTACGCGGCGACCGTGCAGATGCCGTACAACGTGATCGAGACATTCGACCAGCCGTGGAAGCGTGCGCAGGAAGGTACCGCCGGCGGCTACTGGGGCATCCTCGACGTCCACGCGAAACCGAAATTCGCGATGCAGGGTCCGGTGGTCGAGGAGTCCGCTTGGTGGCTGGGCTGGCTGGCTGGCATCGCCGGCGCCGGCCTGTTCGCGCTGACCGGTTGCTGGTGGCGGCACTGGCGCGGGCGGCGTGGTTTCGTGGCGCTTGCGCTGGCTGGATTTGCCAGCGGTGCTGCGCTGGCGTGGCAGTTCCGGCAGATGGGATTCGCGTGCCGCAATCCGTGGGAATGGCTGATTTCGCTGATCGCCTGCGCGTTTGCCCTGATCACCGCCATCCAACTGGCACGCTGGATTGCAGCGCGGCTGGCCGGCATGCAACAGCAAGATATGCCCGCTGGATGGCAGCGCCTGGTCTGGTTGTTCGTGCTCGCGTTCTACGGGTTGCTGCTGGTGTTCGACGGCCGCTATCGGGATCTTCCGCTGGGACTGGTCGAGCTGCCGTGCATCGGCTATGCCCTGGTTGCCGCGCTGTCGGATCGATACCAGCGGACGACCCCGCTGCTGGAAGAATATTTCCTCGCTGCGATGGTGCCGTTGCTGGCTGCGATCGTGGTCGTGCAGGAAGCCGGTCAGTCGTCGGTGGCGTGGCTATGGCTGGGTTTGAACCTTGCGATCGCGATGCCGGTCCTGTTCGGCTGGCACACCCGCCGGATCATGCAGGCGCAGCAACCTTAGACAGCCGATCAGCAACGCCAGTGCACCGGTCTCGAAGCAGTACAGCAGCAGCGCCATCGCACCAAGCACGGCGGCCAGCCAGGCCAGCCATGGGTTCTTGCTGCGCAGAGCGAGCAGTGCAGCGAACAGTGCGACGATGCCGTAGATCCCGTACAGAAACCCCAGTACCAGCGCGTGGCGCACGCCACACCACCACGGCATCTGGCCGGCGTCACAGAGCTGCGTCACCGCATGCGATTCGATGAATCCATAGCGCAGCCACGCGGCGGCCCCTCCACCTGCCAGCAGCAACAGCCACGGCAGCGCGCGCTGCCAGCGTGTGAGCGTCATCGGCGGCGGCTTCGCGACACGCCACCGACATGCGCCGGCAGATGGATTTCGGCAGCCAGCGACAGATGATCGGAAAACGCCTGCGGCAAGGTCCAGCGCTTGTCCACGCGGATCGCCGACGAGGTCAGGATGTGATCCAGCGCCCGGCGCGGTTTCCAGCTGGGAAACGTGGGTGTGGACTGCGCCGGCGGCTGCAGGCTGCAGTTGGAAAAAAGCTGGTGCATCTCGACACTGTGCGGCTCGGTGTTCAGATCGCCCATCAGCACCGCGTGCGGAAAATCGTGCAGCAACTCGGCGATGAAGCCCAACTGGCGCGCTCGCGCCGGCGCGCTCAACGACAGATGCGCGACCATCACCGCCAGCGTGTTGTCACCTTCCCCGAACTGGGCCAGCAGCGCGCCGCGACCGGGAATCCGGCTGGGCAACGGATAGTCCAGCACCGAATGCGGTTCCAGCCGGCTGATCAATCCGTTTGCCGAATGCGCGAGCCGCGCCATCGCACGATTCGGCTGATGGCTCCAGAACGGCATGCCGGCGGTTTCGGCGAGATAGCGGGTCTGGTTGAGAAAGCCCGATCGAAGGCTGCCGGCATCGGCCTCCTGCAGGCCGATCAGGTCGAACTGCGGCAGCACTTCGGCAAGCCGGTCGAGGTTGTCCATCTTGCTGCGTCCCGGCAGCACCGCATTGATGCTGCGGGTGACGTATTCGCTGTAGCGCTGCACGCTGGCACCGGCCAGGATGTTGCAGCTCAACAGACGCAGGCGACGCTCGGCTGGCGCAGCGGATGGAGATCCGGCACGGCTCATCGCGACACGATACAGGGAAAGGGAATGCAGTCAGCCACGGCGCGCGCGTTACCGGTTGGGCACATGCGTCGAGCATGAACCGCACGATGTGAACACCTTGCAAGTCGACCCGGCGATGCGCGGAGCACGGACGCCTATTTGCCGTCCAGCTCGCGCTTGACCAGCCATTGCGTCACCGCAACCATCTCGTCCAGCGAGCTGACGGCGGCAACCCGATACTTGCCGTCGACCACGATGGTGGGTGTTCCATCCACGCCCCATTTCTGGATCAGCAGCAGATCGCTTTTCAGCTTGGCGGTGGCCTCGTCGGAATTTGCAATGCGCATGAACGCGGCGCGGTCGACGCCCTGACGGGCGTAGAAGTCGGCCAGCTCGTCCATCGAGTTGATCGGATACTGTTCGGAGAACTTGGCGACGAACAGCTGCAGGTGCGTGCGGTCGACCACGCCCAGCTGATTGGCTGCGTAGTAGGCACGTGCAAACGGCAGCCACTCGGCACTGAATGGTGCCGGCACCAGCTTGAATTCCACGCCGGACGGCAGCGCCTTGCGCAGTTTTTCCGCATACGGCGCGAAATGCGCGCAGTGGATGCAGCCGTAGGAAAACACCTCGACCACTTCGACTTTGCCGCTGCTGCTGTAGCGCTGCGCCGGCGCCGGCAGCGTGACGTATTCCTTGCCGTCGGTGTAAGGCGCCTGCCGCGCATCGGTTTGCGCGGTGCAGGCGCTGGTCAGCAACAGGCCACCGAGCAGGGTCAGTGCGTGCAAACGGGCAAATCGCTTGAACATGAAATTTCTCGCTGCGTGAAGGGTGGCCGATGGCGTGGGTCGACCCGGCTGGAGCTGTTGCGCTGACGGGTAGCCGTCTATTTACCGGCCGCTTCCTTGGACACCAGCCACTGGACAAGTTCCATCGTCTGCGGGTAACCGCCGGCGCTGATCGGATCCAGACGGTATTTGCCATCGATCACGATGCCCGGCGTGCTCGCCACACTGTAAGCCTTGATCAGGTCGTCGGCCTGTTTCATCTTGGTATTGATGGTGAAAGAGTTGGCGATGCCGGTGAACTCCTTCGGGTCGGCCCCGAATTTCGCGTAGAACTTGGCGACGTCATCGATGGTCGGCCACGCCTCCTTCGGCTTGAGCCTTCCAGTCTTCAGGTTGTCCGTGGCCAGTTCACCGCTGACCCAGATCGCGTCGAACATCGCATCGTGGGTCTTGTCGACCACGCCGAGCGCCTGCGCCGTGTAGAACGCGCGCTGGAACAACGGCCAGTTCTCGTCCGGACGGAACGAGGCGGGCAGGTAGTTCATGACCGCGCCGGCCGGCAGCGTGCGGGCAATCTCGTCAGCCGTGGTGTGGAACTGGTTGCAGGCAGGACAGGCGTAGGAGAACACCTCGGTTACTTCGATCTTGCCCGGATGGCTGGTCGCCTGCGCCGGTTCGATCACGAAGTAGTTCTTGCCCTCGACCCACTTGCCATTGTCGACGAAGGGTGCCGGCGGCGGTGCATTCGATGCCGGCGCGGTCGTCTGCACGGTCGTTGCTGCGGCGTCAGGCGTCGTGCTGCTGGCTGCCGCCGGGGAAGGCGTGGTGGCAGGCGTCGCGGGCGAGGTGGTGGCTGCTGCCGCGGGCACCGGAGTCGTCGCCGCTGCGGTCGGCCCCGCCGGTGTCGTGCCGCCGGTGTCGCTGTCGTGGCTGCAGGCGGCAAGCGCCAGCAGGGCGGCACACAGGATCGGCAGACGCTTCAACATGGCAAGACCTCGAACGGGTGAAGGCAAAACCGAAAGCGCCGACCGGAGTCGGCGCGCGGTGGATCAGGGTGTGGAAGCCGGCGGGTTTTCAGCGCTGTGCAGACCTTCGATGTAGCTGGCCAGGGCAGCGATGTCGCCCGGCTCCAGCTTCTTCGCGATCGACGGCATGATCTGCGAATGCGCATCGTCGCCCCAGCTGGTGCCGTCGTGCCAGGCCTTCAGCGTGGCCTGAAGGTACTGCGCATGCTGGCTGGTCAGTTCCGGATACATCGCGCCGGGATTGCCGCGGCCGTCGATGCTGTGACAGGCCATGCAGGCAGGGATACCGCGGGTGGTGTCGCCTTCCCGAAACAGTTTCTGACCCAGTTCCACCAAGGCCTGATCGGCCACGCCGGGCAGCATCGTCTTGCTGGCGAAATACGCCCCGACATCGTGCATGTCCTGCTCGGACAGCGGAGTGGCCATGCCGAGCATGATCGGGTTCTGGCGCTTGCCGGTTTTGAAATCGGTCAGCTGGCGCACGATGTACTGCTCGCTCTGGCCGGCCAGCTTCGGGTACTGCGC
>JBDTZX010000025.1:0-4251 GCA_040004895.1 Rhodanobacter sp.
CGCGGCCTGATCAACACGGTCTATTACCTGGTCCGGGTCGAGGAGTAAGCATCATGCGTCTGAATACACTTAAGCCGAATGACGGTTCGCACAAGACGCGCCTGCGCGTCGGTCGCGGTATCGGTTCGGGCATGGGCAAGACCGCCGGCCGCGGACACAAGGGTCAGCATGCTCGTGCCGGTGGCACCCACAAGTTCGGTTTCGAAGGCGGCCAGATGCCGCTGAACCGTCGGATGCCGAAGGTTGGTTTCCGCTCGAAGAAAAAGGTCGAGAGTCAGGAAGTGTTCCTGTACCAGCTGGCCAACCTCAAGGGCGACGTGATCGACGTCGTGCTGCTGCATCAGGCCGGTCTGATCAGCAGCCGTGCGAAAAAGGTCAAGGTGGTGCTCAAGGGTGATATCGGTCGCGCGGTGAAGTTGTCTGGATTGCTGGCTACCGCCGGCGCCAAGGCAGCCATCGAGGCAGCCGGCGGCAGCGTGGAGTAATCGACGGTGGCTGCAGCCAAGGGCAAACAGCTCGGCAAGTCCGGCAAGTTGACGGAGCTTCGTCAGCGCATCATGTTCGTGGTCGGCGCGCTGATGGTGTTCCGCCTGGGTTCGTTCATTCCGGTTCCGGGCGTCAATCCGGAGGCGATGAGCAGCCTCGTCAACGGCAACGGCCTGATGGACATGTTCAACATGTTCTCCGGCGGCGCATTGGCCCGGTTTTCAGTGTTCGCGCTCGGCGTGGTGCCGTACATCTCGGCCTCCATCGTGTTCCAGATGATGGGCTCGGTGCTGCCAGGCCTGCAGGGTCTGCGCAAGGAAGGCGAAGCCGGCAAGCGCAAGATGACGATGTACACGCGTTTCGCCACGGTCGGCCTGGCGGCGTTCCAGTCGTTCGGTATCGCGGTGGCATTGCAGAACCAGGTCGCAGCAGGCGGCTCGCCAGTGGTCTACACGCCAGGTTTCGGTTTCATCATGTCGTCGGTGGTCGGGTTGACGGCCGGAACGATGTTCCTGATGTGGCTCGGCGAACAGATGACCGAGCGTGGCATCGGCAATGGTATTTCGCTGTTGATTTTCGCCGGTATCGTTGCCGGACTGCCCGCAGCCGTGGTGCACACGCTGGGCATGACCAGCAATGGTGAATTGTCGCTGATCAAGTTGTTGCTGGTGTTTGTTGCGGTGCTGACGGTAACGGCGTTCGTGGTGTTCATGGAGCGCGCCCAGCGGCGTATCACCGTGAACTACGCGCGACGCTCCGGTGGCCAGAAAGCGTACATGAACCAGAGTTCGAGCCTGCCGCTGAAGATCAACATGGCTGGCGTGATTCCGCCGATCTTCGCATCGAGCCTGCTGATGTTTCCGGCAACCGCGCTGTCGTGGTTTGGTACGGGGCATCCGTCCCGCTGGTTGCAGGATCTGACCCAGTCGCTGAGTCCGGGCAATCCGCTGTACGACATCGTGTTCTCGGTACTGGTGATCGGTTTTGCATTCTTCTACACGGCGATCGTTTTCAATGCCGACGAGACGGCCGACAATCTGAAGCGGTCCGGTGCGCTGATTCCGGGGATTCGTCCCGGCAAGGCCACCGCGAACTATGTCGATTCGGTGATGACGCGGTTGACCGGTGTCGGTGCGTTGTATCTGGTTCTGGTGTGTCTGGTGCCGTCGTTCTTGCAGCAGGCCTGGCACGTACCGTTTTATTTCGGCGGCACCTCGCTGCTGATCGTGGTGGTGGTGGTGATGGATTTCACGGCACAGGTGCAGGCGCATCTGGTCAGTCACCAGTACGAGAGTCTGCTCAAGAAGGCCAATCTGCGCCGCAGCTGATGCGGCAGATGGATGGCCAAAGTCGGAAAACGGCGGCGCCTCGGTGCCGCAGGGCTTTCCAGTTCGGGTAATTCAGGTTAGAATTGCGCGTTTACCGCGCACGAAAAGCATCGGAGAAGTACATCATGGCGCGCATCGCGGGTGTCAATTTGCCGGTCCAGAAACATGTCTGGGTTGGTCTGCAGAGTATTTTCGGTATCGGCCGCAGTCGGGCCAGGAAGGTCTGCGCGGATGCTGGCGTGGTTCCCACCACCCAGATCAAGTCGCTGAGTGAAGGCGAGGTCGAAAAGATCCGTCACGAAATCGGCAAGTACATCGTCGAAGGCGATCTGCGCCGTGAGGTGGGTATTGCCATCAAGCGTCTGATGGACCTGGGTTGCTATCGTGGCCTGCGCCACCGTCGCGGCCTGCCGGTGCGCGGCCAGCGCACGCGTACCAATGCACGTACCCGCAAGGGTCCGCGCCGCGCGATCAAGAAGTAATCACTCCCGCAGTGATCGCTCACTAAAGAAGATTTTGGATTTCAAATATGGCTAAGCCGGTCAAGACCAAGAAGAAGATCAAGCGCGTTGTCACGGATGCCGTGGCGCACGTGCAGGCCTCCTTCAACAACACCATCGTCACCATCACCGATCGTCAGGGCAATGCCTTGTCGTGGGCTACGGCCGGCGGTGCCGGTTTCCGCGGCTCGCGCAAGTCGACCCCGTTCGCAGCCCAGGTTGCCGCCGAGAAGGCTGGCCGCGCTGCAGGCGACTACGGTGTGAAGACGGTGGAAGTGCGCATCAAGGGTCCAGGCCCGGGCCGCGAGTCGGCGGTGCGTTCGCTGAACGCGTTGGGCTACAAGGTGCTCAACATCATCGATGTCACGCCGATTCCGCATAACGGCTGCCGTCCCCCCAAGAAGCGTCGAGTCTAAGGAGCATACCCATGGCCCGTTATCGTGGAGCTACCTGCAAACTCGCCCGTCGTGAGGGTGCAGATCTCAGCCTGAAGAGCCCGGCGCGCGCGCTGGATTCCAAGTGCAAGCTGGAAAACAAGCCCGGCCAGCATGGTGCGAACAAGCGCATGCGCATGTCAGATTACGCTGTGCAGCTGCGTGAAAAACAGAAGGTCAAGCGCATCTACGGTGTGCTTGAGCGTCAGTTCGCCAACTATTATTCCAAAGCCGCCACGACCAAGGGCAACACCGGTGAAAACCTGTTGCAGTTGCTCGAAAGCCGTCTGGACAACGTTGTCTATCGCATGGGTTTCGCGGTGACACGCGCCCAGGCCCGCCAGCTGGTGGCCCACAAGGCCATCCTGGTAAATGGAAAGAAGGTGAATATTCCTTCCTACCAGGTGCGTGCCGGCGACGCGATCGCCTTGACCGAAAAGGCGCGGACCCAGCTGCGCGTGCAGGAAGCGTCGACCATCTTCGACACCATGGACCTGCGTCCGATCTGGGTCGAAGTAGATGCCAAGAAATTTGAAGGTACGTTCAAGTCGGTGCCGGATCGCGGTGATCTGCCGTCCGACATCAATGAAGCATTGATTATCGAGCTTTACTCGAAGTAATTACCGGAGCTCTGCATGGCAGTTTCGTCAACTAGTGTGCTGCGGCCTCGGGGCCTCAGCGTCGAACAGCTCGGAGCCAACCGCGCCAAGGTGGTGGTCGAGCCGCTCGAGCGTGGCTTCGGTCATACCCTGGGCAACGCGCTGCGTCGCGTCCTGCTCTCCTCGATTCCCGGAAGCGCCATCGTCGAAGTCGAAATCGACGGCGTGCTGCATGAATACACCACGCTGGAAGGCTTGCAGGAGGACGTGATCGAAGTCCTGCTCAACCTCAAGGACGTCGCGATTCTCCAGCATACCGGCGATGAAGTGATGCTCACGCTGTCCAAGAAGGGCAAGGGCGTGGTCACGGCCGGAGACATCGTGGTGGATCATTCGGTCGAGATCATCAATCCCGATCACGTGATCTGCCATCTGACCAAGGATGTCGCGCTCAACATGCGCCTGAAGGTGCGTCGCGGCGTCGGCTATCAGCCGGCCAGCACGCGTCAGCATCCGGATGACGAAGCGCGTCCGATCGGTCGTCTGCAGCTGGACGCGTCGTTTGCGCCGGTGCTCCGCGTGGCATATGAAGTGGACGCCGCTCGTGTCGAGCAGCGCACCAACCTCGACAAGCTGGTGCTGGACATCGAGACCAACGGCACCATCGGCGCTGAAGACGCGGTTCGCAAGGCTGCCGAGATCATCAACGACCAGCTGTCGGTGTTCGGTGATTTCTCGCGTCGCGAAAGTGCGACCGACAAGGCGGAAAAGAGCGGTTTCGATCCGCTGCTGCTGCGCCCGATCGACGACCTGGAGCTGACCGTGCGTTCGGCCAACTGCCTCAAGGCAGAGAGCATCTACTACATCGGCGATCTGGTTCAGAAGACCGAAGTCGAGCTGTTGA
>JBDTZX010000214.1:0-4251 GCA_040004895.1 Rhodanobacter sp.
CGTAGCGTTCCTGTGATTCGTTGCTCCACACCTGCATCGGCGACAGCGACGGGTCATCGCAGGGAATCTTCGACAGGTCGATCTCGCCACCGACGCCGGCGTCGTTGAGCAATTCGGGAATCGCGTTGGACAGGCCGCCGGCACCGACGTCGTGCACGCTGACGATCGGGTTGGCGTCGCCGCGACGCCAGCAGGCATCGATCACTTCCTGGCAACGACGCTCCATCTCGGCGTTGTCGCGCTGCACCGAAGCGAAGTCGAGTTCCGCGCTGGATGCGCCGGACGCCACCGATGACGCCGCACCGCCGCCCAGGCCGATCAGCATCGCCGGACCACCCAGCACGATCACCTTGTTGCCGGGCTGCACCGGGTGTTTGAGCACGTCGCCCGGGCGCAGGTTGGCGAGACCGCCGGCGAGCATGATCGGCTTGTCGTAACCGCGACGCACGCCGGCTTCGCCGGTCTCGTGTTCGTAGCTGCGGAAATAGCCGCCCAGACACGGCCGGCCGAATTCGTTGTTGAACGCGGCGGCGCCGAGCGGACCATCGCGCATGATCTCGAACGCGCTGGCCATCCGCGGCGGCAGCGGACGATTCACTTCCCACGGCTGCGGATGACCGGGAATGCGCAGGTCGGAAACCGAGAAACCGGTCAGCCCTGCTTTGGGCTTGCCACCACGACCGGTCGCACCCTCGTCGCGGATCTCGCCGCCGGCACCGGTGGCGGCGCCGGGCCATGGTGCGATCGCGGTCGGGTGGTTGTGTGTCTCGACCTTGATCGCAAAATCGATGCGCTCTTCGTGGCCGCGCCACACGCCATCGACCGGGTCGGCGAAGAAACGCCGCCCGACGCTGCCCTCGATCACCGCCGCGTTGTCCGAATACGCCGACAAGGTATGCGCGGGTGATTGCTGGTGGGTGTGCTTGATCATGCCGAACAGGCTTTTGTCCTGTTCCACACCATCCACCGTCCAGGTCGCGTTGAACACCTTGTGCCGGCAGTGCTCGGAGTTCGCCTGCGCGAACATGAAGAGTTCGGCGTCGGTCGGATCGCGGCCGAGTTCGGCGTAGCGTTCGACCAGGTATTCGATTTCATCGTCAGCCAGCGCAAGGCCGAGTCGCGCGTTCGCTTCGGCCAATGCGCCTGACGCATCGTTGCCGAGCGCGACATGCACCAGATCGCCCGGCGAGCCGGCCAGGAACAGTCCGCCGGCATCCTCGATCCGCTCCAGTACCGACTGTGTCATCGCGTCGTGCAGCAGCGCCATCACGGCGGCGTGATCGGGTGCATTCGCCTGCGGCAATCCGCTCACCTGCCAGGCCATTCCGCGCTCGACCCGGCGCACATCGAAGCCGGCGCCATGCAGGATGTCGGTGGCCTTGCTCGACCACGGCGAGATCGTGCCCAGCCGCGGCACCACCCACAGCGTGGCGGAAGCCGGAGCGGCGTCCTTTGCCTCCAGCACGCTGAGCAGCCGCTGACGCAACGCGCCCTCGGGCGCGACCTCGGCATCCAGCAGGTAGACGAACCAGGAAGCCTGCACGCGAACGCCGCGATGCAGCGCATCGAGACGGGCATTCAGACGTTCAAGGCGGAACGGCGAGAGGGCGCTCTGCCCGTCGAGTGCGATCATGCGGGGAACGGCGCTATTGCGAAGGAAGGCCTATTCTAGCCCATGCTGCAATACGGCATAAGCTGCGGCAACACACCACGCGCCGCTTCACTCGATGACGATGCGGTTCAACTGCCGCCCTGCTGCAGCGCCTGCAGCAGCTGGTCCGTCGTGACATAGCCGCCAAGCACCGCGCCATCCGGGCCGTAGATCGTCGGAGTGCCGTCGATGCCGAGCTTGAGGCCAAGATTGAACTCGTCCTTGACCGGGTTGATGCAGGTGGCGGATTTCGGTGCGTGGCCTTCTTTCGCGGCGGTGAAGGCCGCCTTGCGGTCGGCAGCGCACCACACCGAGACCATTTCGGTATAGGTCGCCGTCGGACGACCGGCCGTGGTGGTCACACCTTCGCGCGGCCACGCCAGGTATTCCACCGCGATGCCGGCCTTGTTGAAATCCGCGACGTGCTCATGCAGCGCACGACAGAAGCCGCAGTTGACATCGGTGAACACGCTGATCGTGTATTTCGGATGCGGCGGCGCGAACACGATGCGCTGCGAGGCCGGAACCTTGGCCAGTTCGGCCTTGCGGAATGCCGCCCACGCCGCGTCGCTGACGCTCTGATGCCGCTCGAGATCGACCAGGTCGCCGTTGAACAGGAACTTGCCGTCGGCGCTGACGTAGACCAGCCGGCCCGAGGCGATCACCTGATAGAAACCCGGCAATGCGGCAGGCTGGATCGAATCGACTTCGGCATTCGCCGACAACGTCCTGATCGCCGCCCGCACCATCGTCGCTGCAGCCGGGCTGACTGCTTGCGGCGCGCCATCCGCCGCGACCGCGAAGGTGATTGCGCCCATGCACAACGCCAGCAACCAGCTCTTCAACATGACCAACCTCATTCGATGCCGATCCAGGCGCACGGCGCCATCGGAAACCGGCATTCTCGCATACCAGCCTGAACCCTCTCAGCCACGCGGATGATGCTGCGCATGCAACCGCTTCAAGCCTTCCTTCGCCACCAGCGTGTAAATCTGTGTGGTGCTGAGCGAACTGTGGCCCAGCAGCATCTGCAGCGCACGCAAGTCGGCGCCATGGTTGAGCAGATGCGTGGCGAACGAATGCCGCAGCACGTGTGGCGAGATGCGCTTGGCGTTGATCCCGGCTTTCATCGCATAACCCTTCACCAGCGTCCAGAACATCTGCCGGGTCATGCCTTCGCCGCGTTGACTGAGGAACAGCGCTGCCGGCTGCCGGCCTTTCGCCAGCACCGGCCGCACATCGGACAGATACGTCGCGATGCGTTCCAGCGCCACTTCGCCTACCGGAACCAGCCGATCCTTGCCGCCCTTGCCGGTGATCCGCAGCACGCCCTGCCGGGTGTTCAGCGCCGCCAGCGGCAGCTCGACCAGTTCGGAGACGCGCAGGCCCGATGCATACATCAACTCCAGCATCGCGCGATCGCGCAGGCCCAGCATGGAGTCCGTATCGGGTGCGTCGAGCAGGCTTTCGATCTCGCGCTCGGCCAGCGCCTTGGGAAGGCTGCGCGGCATCCGCGGCCGTTCGATCAGCAAGGTCGGATCGACGAATGACGCCTCGTCGCGCACGAGAAAGGCGTAGTAGCGACGAAACGCCGATTGCCGACGCGCGATCGAGCGGATCGCCGCCGGCAGCGCCCCGTGATAGCCGGAGATGTCTTCACGACGCGCTTCACGCAGCTGGCGACCACGACCTGCCAGCCACTTCGCCAGCGCCTCCAGATCGCGCCGATACGCCTCCAGCGTGCGATCGGCAAGGCCATCCTCGGACCATACCCGTTCGAGAAATGCGGCAATGCTTCGCCGATCGGCTTCGGCGATACTGACCGGGCTTTCTTCCTTTTCCATGCGCACGATGCTGGCCATTGCGCGCGCACTACGCAAGCGACCGTCCCGATGTCCCTCGTCATCACTGATCAAGCCTGTCCACTGTGGCGCCGCCTGTTTGCGCTGGTCTACGACCTGCTGATCGTGGTGGCGATCGTGATGGTGGTCGGCCTGCTGTGCCAGCTCGCCACCGGCGGCACGCTGATCCGCACCGGCGCCGTGACCGTCGTGCCAGTGTGGTATCAGGTTCTGCAGGGCCTCGTGGTCGCCGCGTATTTCGTCAGTTCGTGGCTGCGCGGCGGACAGACGGTGGGCATGCGGCCATGGCGGATCCGGGTGACCGCCGAGGATGGCGGCAGCCTTTCGATGCAGCAGGCATTGATCCGGCTGGCGGTGGCGGCAGCGCCGATGGTGCTGCTGATGCTGCAACCGCTGCTGGGCCTGCGCACCACGCTGTGGACGTTGCTGGCCGTTTGGCTGAGCTGGTTCGCGGTGGCGCTGCTCGATCCGCGCCGACGTGCCGTGCAGGACTTCGCCGCGCACACCGAAATCCGCCGGCTCGGCTGATTTCACACTTCGCCCAACGCGTACAGGTTTCAATCCGATGATGAGTTCACCGCGTCCCGTCGAGCATCGCAGCGACGCCGACCTGATCAACGTCAACCGCGGCTTTTACGAATCGCTGTGGGCCGGCGCGCGGCTGGTCGAGCCCGATCGTTTCAACACCTGGCCGCTGGTGCACGAACTGGCCGCGAACGCACCGCGGCGGCTGGAAGT
>JBDTZX010000205.1:0-14411 GCA_040004895.1 Rhodanobacter sp.
CCCGGCAGCCAGTACTTCTCAAGCCAGCGGCAACTGGCTCTCTGCCCGATTCTGCGGAATCACCAGCTGCGTGTATTGCGGATGCGCGAAGTTGTGGAACGCGAACATGCGGTCCTGCCATTTTTCCCAGCGGTGGCGGTGAACGCGCAGCAATTCGATGCGGCAGATCTTGCGGTCGGCAGAGTGCTCATTGAATTCGTTGATCGCCAGCAGTTCGCCGACGTAGGGGTTCATGCAGCCCAGATCGTTGGCGGTCACGTCATCGAAATAGCAGTGTACGCGTGGCAGATGAGTCGATGGCGGCCCGGAAAGGATCTGCAGCGCAGCGACCGTCGAGCTGTAGTAGTCCAGATCGAACGCCACGAAACCGACCGGCGCATGCTGCTCGGCGATCCATTCCACGGTGGTGGTGCGCACATCGCCGAGGCGTAGCTGCGCGCTCGTCAATTGACTGCGCAGCTTGTCCGCATCCATGCGATAGAAGCCGGTGCCCCAGATGTGTGGCAGGTCGCGGTAATCCACCGGTGCCGGCATGCCCTCGCCACTGTCGAATCCGAACACCTCGATGTCCACGCCGGTTGACTGCGCTATTTCGGCGGCAGCGTGTTCGAGCGCGATCAGGCCGCGTCCGCCAGCGACACCGAACTCGATCGCCGAGATGCGTTCGATGCCGAGTCGGGAAGCAAGCGTGGCAGCCCAGAACAGTCCGTACGCATAGTGCGGATAGGCAAAGACACCGTGGTCCACCCGCGTGCGCAGCGAGCCGAGCGGAAACCGGTTCCAGAGCTTCAGGAAAAACGGCAGCCGCGTCAGCTGTTGCAGGATCAACCCTTCTGAAGCGCCCATGGCGCAGACTCCGTGTAATCAGTGAATGTGCTGGCGACACGCATCCCGGCATGCGTACGACGCCATCGGCCCTGAGCGGCTCCCCATCGATGGGCGATGCTACACCTCGCCAGGCCGAACAGGCCTAGGCAGGATGGACTATCACGGATTGCCAGCTGCGCCTGTCCGTGATGCTTCAAACCTCGAGTCGGTCATCCGGTCGTGCCACCAGCGTGTACAGCGCCGGCATCAGGTAGATGCTGATCAGAAGTCGCGTGAACAGGCCGCTGACGATGACCAGCGCGAACGGTCGTTGCGTGTCGGTGCCGACGCCGGTGGCGAGCGCGGCGGGCAACAGGCCGAGCGCGGCCACCAGTGCAGTCATCATGATCGGACGCAGGCGCAGGATCGCGCCTTCCCGAATCGCGTCCTGCAGCGTGGTGCCACCACGACGCAGTTCGTTGACGTAGGAGATGTAGACCACTGCGGTCTGCACCGAGACGCCGAACAGCGCAAGGAAGCCGATGCCCGAGGAAACCGAGAACGGCGTTCCGGTGAGCCACAGCGCCACGATGCCGCCCACCGGCGCGGAGAGCAGCACGCCGAGCACGGTGATCAACGGAAACTTGAAATTGCTGTAGAGCGTGAACAGCAGCAGGAAGATCAGCGCCAGGGTCAGCGGCAGGATCACGTTGAGCTGCGCGCGCGACGCGGTGTACTCGCTGTATTCACCGCCCCAGTCCAGGCGATAGCCCTGCGCCAGGCTGACCTTGCGGTTGACCTGCTGGATCGCGTCTTCCACCGCACCGGCCAGGTCGC
Source organism: Rhodanobacter sp. (assembly GCA_040004895.1). Classification (GTDB taxonomy): domain Bacteria; phylum Pseudomonadota; class Gammaproteobacteria; order Xanthomonadales; family Rhodanobacteraceae; genus Rhodanobacter. The sequence goes on from JBDTZX010000205.1 coordinate 1,645, forward strand.
GCCCCTGCACCGAGAACTGCACGCCGATATAGCGCGAGTTGTCCTGGCGGTAGATGAAGGATGCGCCGTTGCTCACCTCGATATCCGCGAACTGCTTCAGCGGAATCTGCTGTCCGCCGGGCGTGGCCACCAGGATGTTGCCGATCTCGTCGGGATTGTCGCGATATTTCTGGTCCAGCCGCACGACCAGATCGAATTGCTTTTCGCCCTGCTCCACCTGGGTCGCCACGTCGCCACCGATGGCGGTGGTGATCAGGCCGTTGATGTCGGCAACGTTCAGGCCGTAGCGGGCGATCTGATCACGCTTGATCCTGATCGTCAGGCTCGGTTGCCCGAGTTCCTGCACCAGGGTCACGTCGCGGATGCCGCGCACGCGTTCGAGCACCTGCTTGATCGCCTTGCCCTTCTGCTGCAACGTGTTGAGGTCCGAACCGAACACCTTCACCGCCAGCGCACTTTTCAGCCCGGTCTCCGCCTCGTCCACCGCATCCTCCGCCGGTTGCGTGTAGTTGAAGATGATGCCGGGGAACGCCTCGAGCTTTTTGTTGATCGCCTCGGTCAACGCCGCCTTGGTGCGGTACGAACCAGTCCACTGCGAATACGGTTTGAGACCGACGTAGAATTCGACGTTGAAAAATCCGGTCGAGTCGGTGCCGTCATCCGGACGGCCAAGCTCGGAAGCCACGGTGGTGACTTCGGGGAACGAGCGCAGGATGTCGCGGATCTTCGGCGTGACCTTCGCCGACTCGTCGAACGAGATGGTGTACGGCATCGTCGCGCGCACCCATAGCGCGCCTTCGTCCAGCTGAGGCATGAACTCGGCGCCGATACGCGGTATCAGCAGCAGCGACAGTGCCAGCAACACGGCCGAACCGGCCGTCACTGCCCACGCATGCGCCAGCGAGAAATCGAGCCCCTTGGCGTAGACCGACTTGATCTTCTCGAAGACGGTGTTGTGCCGTTCGCGCACGCCCTTGCGCATGAACCACGCGCACAGCACCGGCAGCAGGGTCAGCGTGACGATCAGCGAACCGATGAGCGCGAAGATCATGGTGTCGGCCATCGGCTTGAACAGCGTGCCCGAAGGCCCGGCCAGCACGTAGATCGGCAGGAAGCTGACCACGATCACCGCCACTGCGTAGAACAGCGGACGGTCCACTTCCGCCGCGGCGTCGCGGATGATTTCCCCGATATTGAGCGACGTACCCTTGCGGTCGGCGACCTGGCGGAAGATGTTCTCCACCATCACTACCGCGGCATCCACCAGGATGCCGAAGTCGATCGCACCGATCGACAGCAGGTTGGCCGACGCGCCCTGCAGATCGAGACAGATGAACGCGAACAGCAGGGCCAGTGGAATGGTGGTGGCGACGATCAGCCCGGCGCGGAAATCGTAGAGAAAGAAGATCAGCACCACGATCACCAGCAGCATCCCGCGCAACAGGTTGTCCTCGACGATGCGGGTGGTCTGCGCCACCAGGTCCGTGCGGTCGTAGAACGGCACGACCTTGACGTCCTTCGGCAGGATCTGGGTGTTGAGCTCGGCGGTCTTCGCCTCCACCCGTTTCAGCACGTCCTGGGTCTTTTCGCCGGTGCGCAGCAGGATCACGCCCTCGACGGCATCGTCCTGTTTCTCGAAACCGAATTCGCCCAGCCGCGGCGCGATGCCGATCACCACGCGACCGACATCCTTGACCAGCACCGGGGTGCCGTCGTGCACCGCCAGCACCACGTTGCCGATGTCCTCGGTCGTGCTCATGCGGCCTTCGCCGCGCACGTAATAGAACTGTCCGCCCTGCGAATAGAAACCGCCGCCGGCGTTGCCGTTGTTGGCCGCCAGCGCGGTTTCCACCTGCTGCGCGGAGAGCCCGACCGCGGCGATCTTCGCCTGGTCGAGCAGCACCTGGTACTGCATGGTGCCGCCGCCGAAACCGGAATCGTCGGCCACGCCGGGCACTGCCCGGTACTGCGGTTCAACGGTCCACTCCTCCAGCGTCTTCAGTTCCGTCGGCGAGCGGTCGGAACTCTGCAGCACGTAGCGGTAGATCAGACCCGACGGTGACGAAAGCGGCGACACCGACGGTGTCACGCCATCGGGCAGGCTCAGATCGCCCATCCGGTTGAACACTTCCTGCCGTGCGAAATTGTTGTCGGTGCCGTCCTGGAAGGTGAGCACGACATCGGACAATCCGTACAGCGAAATCGATCGCGTGTTGGCCGTCTTCGGCACACCGTTCATGCCGAGCTCGACCGGCACGGTGATCAGCCGTTCGACTTCTTCCGCGGCGTGGCCAGGCCACTGGGTGACGATCTCGACGATCGGCGGCGACAGATCGGGATACGCATCCACCGGCAGCCGCTGCAGCGATCGCGCGCCCGCGCCAGTCAGCAGCAGCGTCATCAGGATCACAACCAGCGGTTGTCCCAGCGACGACGCCACGATCCGGTTCATCATCGAGGTCGTGCGCGGCTGGTACCCGTTCGGGGGCAATGGCTCGCTCATTGGTTTTGCATGAACTGGACGAAGATGCCGCCATCGGTCACGACCTGATCGCCCGCCTGCAGGCCGGCGACAATGTTGTACTGATCGTCCGTGCGGTAGCCCAGCGTCACCTGCCGTCGCGCGAAGCTGCCGTCATGCTGGCTCACGTAGACGAACGGCAGGTTTTCATCGTCACGCAGCACCGCAGCCACCGGTATCAGCAATCCATTGCTCTCCCGTCCGGAGTGGATCAGCACGTCGACGTACATCTGCTTCTTCAACAACGCGCCGGGATTCTCGACCACCACGCGCGCTGCGACCAGGCGTGTGTCCGGGCTCACCAACGCGGCGATGTTGGTGACCGTACCGGCAAGCTTCTTCGCGTCGATGCCGGTTTCCACTTCCGCCCGATCGCCGACGCTGACCGAGGCCAGGTCCGATGCGGATACCTGGGCCAGCACCCACACGCGCGAAAGATCCGCGATGGTGAAGCACGCCGTGGTGCCGGCCTGCAGCAGCTGGCCGGGCGTGATCAGCTTCTCCACCACGGTGCCGCCGATCGGTGCACGGATCACGCTCTGCACGCGCGCCACCGAACGACCCTGCTGGATATCCCGGATGATCTTCGGATCGACATCCAGCGCGACCAGCCCCTGCAGCGCCGCTTCAAGGTCGGCATCGGCATTGGCCGCATCGGTCTGCGCCTGGTCCTCTTCGCGCTGCGCCACGCCACGATGCTGGAGCAGGTCCTTTTCGAGGTCGGCCAGCCGGCGATTGGTGTGTGCGGTGGCGAGCGCCTTGCGATAGGTGCTGATCGCAGTGGCGAAGTCGGGCGAATCCACGATCGCCAGCGCATCGCCCTTCTTCACCCGGTCGCCGGGATTCACCAGCAATCGCGACACCGGGCCGGAGAACGGCGCCAGCACGCTGGTGGCCTGGTCGTTGTCGAAATCCACCGCGCCGCTGGCCTCGACGGTCTTGTGGAACCCGGCCGAGGCCACCGTGTGGAGATGGATGTTCTGTCGCTGTGCCGGCGTCAGTCTGACGTCGCCCGGTGTCGCCGATGCCGTCGGGGCATCGCCTTCGGTTTTCGACGAGCAGGCGGCGGTGGCGACGATGGCCGACGCCAGCACGAGCAGCGCGAACGCACGCCGGCACTTCATCGCCGTCACCACACAAGAAGATCTACTTTCCATCGTTGTCCTGGATTGAATCCGTGCGATTCCACCAGCCACCGCCAAGCGCCTGGAACAAGGCCGCGGTGTCGAGGTAGCGAGTGGCCTGGGCCTGCACCAGCGCGATGCGGGCCTGCTGCCAGGCCTGTTCCGCGCTGAGCACCGACAGGTAATTGGCATAGCCGTCGCGCGACTGCCGCTGCGACAGCTCGAGCGTGACTCTGGCGGCATCGGCCGCATCGGCGGTGGTCTTCAGACCGGCGCCATCCTGCTGCAACGCCACCAGCGTATCGGCGACATTCTGGAACGCGGTCAGTACGGTGCTTCGATACTGTTCGGCCGTCTGAACGTAGTTGGCTTTCGCAGCGCGTTCCTGATGCAGCAACGTGCCGCCCTGGAAAATCGGGGCGGTGATGGCGGCGCCGAGATTCCAGAAACCGGTGCCTGCCTTGAACACCTGGCCGATCGCCAGCGCCGTGCTGCCCGCGTTTGCAGTCAATGCAATATTCGGCAGACGGTTGGCGGTGGCGATGCCGACCTGCGCACTGGCGGCGTGCATGTTCGCCTGCGCCTGCAGCACGTCGGGACGTTGGGCGACCAGCGCGGAGGGAAGGCTCAGCGGCAGCTGCTGCGGCAGGCGCAGGCTCGACAGGTCGAACTGCTGATCCGGCGCCTCGCTCGGGAACCGGCCGGCAAGAACCGCGATCAGATCGTTCTGCTGTGCCAGCTGCCTCAGCAAAGGCGGCAACGTGGCATTGACCTGCGCGAGCTGCGATTCCTGCGCGGACACCTCGAGCTGCCCCACATAGCCCTTCGCCAGCTGGTAGCGCAGGATCCCGACCATCCGCGTATTGATGTCGACCAGCTGATGGGTGGCGTCGATCTGCGCCTGCAGCGATGCCTGCTGGATCGCCGCCGCGACCACGTTGGCGGTCAGGGTGATCTGCGCCGCGAGCATCTGGAAGTGTACGGATGCCTCCTGTGCCTTCAGCGACTCCACGGTGCGGCGGTTCAGGCCGAACACATCCGGCGCATACGAGATGCTGAGCTGCGGCGTGAACAGGTTGTACAGAAACGCGTTGTTGCTCGGTACCGGCGCCAGCGATCCCGGCGGGTCCTTTTCGCGGCTGGCGGCAAAGCCGGCGCTCACCGCGGGATAGTAGGCACCGCGCTGCGCGAGCACATTCTCGTGCGCCACCGTCAACGCCGCCTGCGCCGCCTTGAGATCGGGGTTGCTGGCGAGCGAGCGCTCGATCAGATCGTTGAGCTGCCTGGAGTGGAACAGCATCCACCAATCCGCCGGAATGTCGCCTGCCTTGACGAAACGCTGCGCCGAGCCGCCCGCGACATCGGCGCCGACGATCGTGGCCGGCAGTGGATGAGCGGTGTAACCGGTGACTTCCGGTGCTGCGGGCTTGCTGAAATCCGGACCGACGGAACAACCTGCCATCAGCATCGGGACCAGCACGCCGGCAAGCAGACGCAGGCGGCGCGAACGCAATGGCAGGGCACGCGCCACGAAGGACATCACCAGTCCATCACTCCTCCCGGTAACCGGATCAGGCAGATCGGCCCACGTCTTGGTCATTGCGAGCGCGTCTTCGGAGGAGTCTGTAACGATATATTGTAACAATATGCAGCGAAAGCCCTGCCAGAAGTCATGACGTCGTATGGGCAACGGACAGGTTCACCGAAATGCCTGTCGAAACACCGGCCGGCGCAATCAAGAACGCATGACCAAGCATCGTCCGCATGCATTCGCGAGAACTTACGGAAACACCGCGCCCTGGGTCATGCCGTGCTGCGTACGCAGATCGTATTCGGCATCCTTGCCGGAGAAATCCTGCAGCAACCGCTTGCCGCGCGCCTGCAGTTCGATGTCGAGTGCGTGGCAATCCGGCCGCGTGCCGAACGTCCGCATCAGGTTGTCCATCGCATCGGCGGCGGCCCTGCCGATCTGCGCGTGGCCCTCCTCATGCGTGCGCAGCGCCTGCAGGTAGGCGGCCCATTGCCTGCGCAAGGCCTGCGGTATCCGCTCTGGTATTTGCCATTGCGGCAAGGTCATCTGCACATCGGTCACGCTGTCGAACGAAACCAGTGCGCATGCGCCGGTGGCATCACTATTCCAGTGATAATGCCAGCGCAGTTTCCACCTGGTATAGGCGTCGTAACGCTTGCCATCGGCGACGAGCGGCCCGTTGGCGTTGAGCGAGCGTCGCAGCGCCTGCGCATCATTGCCGGTCACGGCGTAGTACTGCAGTTGCTCGTTGACGACCGGTACCGGTATCGAAGCCGAAGCCGACAGCCACAGGCTCAGCAACAGCATCATTCGACGGTCAGCCGGTTGCCGTGGACGATGCCATGACGCATCGGCCGCGGCTCCGGTTTCGATGCGCCAGCTGCGCTGCGAACAATTGCCGATGCGATGCGTCGCTCACGCATCGCGCGGCGGCACCTGGTTGCGGATCTCGTCCTCGGACATCGCATCGATCATATCCAGACATTCGCCGAGTAATTGCATGGCATGGCGCAGATCGGCCGGCGGCAGGCTGCAGTATCCCAGCAGCAGGCCGGGAATCGCCGGTCGCGTTTCATAGTAGGGCGCAATCGGATATAGCCCCAGGCCCCGTGTCCGTGCATGGGCGATCAGCGCATCGACCTGTTCGTGACTGTAGTCGCGCATCCATGCGACCAGATGCATGCCGGCGTGCGACGTGGCGACCTGCACACGCCCGCCGGCATGTCGGTGCAAACCCCGTATCAATTCCTCGCGACGCGCCTTGAGCGTCTTGATCGCGCTGATCAGGTGTCGGGTAAAGCCGCCCGATTCCATGAAGTGCGCGAGCGCGGCTTGCTCGATGGCCGACGTGCTGAAGTCACACAGGTATTTCGCATTGACGAAATCGTCGACCAGCGCCGCCGGCAGCACCATGTAACCCAGCCGCATCGACGAGAACAGCACCTTGGAGAAGGTGCCCGCGTAGATCACCCGATCCGCGCGATCCAGCGAGCGCAGCGCGGCCAGCGGTTTGGACTCGTAGCGAAAATCACCGTCATAATCATCCTCCAGTATCCAGCACGACTTCGCCTCCGCATAGCGCAGCAGCTCGCGTCGGCGCGCCAGCGAGAGCAGCGAACCGGTCGGGTACTGGTGAGACGGCGTGACGTAGATCAGCCGCGGCGCACGCTCCGGCAGATCGGCACAGACCAGCCCGTCGCTATCGGTCGCCACGGAGCGGATAAGCGCGCCATGTGCCAGTAGCGCCTGATGGGCCAGGAAATAATGCGGATCTTCCATGACCACCGATTCGCCTTCATTGACCAGCACCCGCGCAGTCAGGGTGACGGCCTGCTGGAAGCCGTTGACGATCAGCACCCGCTCCGGCGAAACCGCGATGCCGCGACTGTGCATCAGGTACCGACAGACCTGCTCGCGAAAGTACGGCAGGCCTTGCTCATGCGCGGCCGCCGGTGCGGTATAGGTGGCTGCGCGCGCCAGCTCGCGACCCCACGCAGTGCTCAGGGACGCGTTGGTGATCGGGTTGCCACACTGCAGGTCATAGCGCCCTGCGAAATACATCCTGGCAACAGAATGATGTCTCGCCAGTGCCGCGCGCTCCGCATAACGCGATGCCGCTGCGTTGCCGGCCGCGACGGGCGCGGACAGTTCGGGCGGGTCCTGCAACTCACTGACATAGCTGCCCGAACCGACGCGACTGTAAATGTAGCCATCTGTCTCGAGTTGCTCGTAGGCCGCGACAACGGTGGTGCGTGAAAGGCCAAGTTCCTGCGCCAGCGCGCGCGATGAAGGCAGACGCTCGCCCACCGCGACCGAACCATTGAGAATGGCCGATCTCATCGCGCGCGCCAGCTGCGCGTAGCTTGTCCCGCATCCGTCGAGTTCGAGATACACGGCGCTCCCTGAAGACTGGAAAAGTGAACAGGAGAGGCCGGACTCCGCGAAAATCCGGTCGCCGCACGCTCACTGAAACGACTTCCGTTTCAGGCTGACGATATCGGACTCTTTTCTGTCGTGCCATCGAATTTCTTCCCGGACGATCGCACACGCATCGCTGCGGGCACGCCGGCGGATCCTGCTCAACCCTTGTCGACATCGCCATGTTGCGAATACATCGCGTGCCACTGGCCATCGACGTAGACAAAGATGTCGGAGGACTTGACACCCTTCTGCGCGCCCCGTGCCGGATCGTAGAAAGACAGGATCGCCACATCCCCGCGGAGAACCACCGAGGTTCCATACGGATGCGCCTTTTTATACGCGTCGATCTTGCTCTTTGCCGTCGCAAGGTCGGTGCCGCTGCGCTTGGCCGCGCCCGCGACGATACGATCCTTCGAGTACGCCTTGCCATCGGCGTTGACCGAGCGATATTCGGGTAGCAGCATCTGCTGCAGATAGGCCGTGTCTCCGGTCATCTCGGCCAGACTCCAGTGATTGTCGACGGCGATCGCCCCGGCTTCGGTTTTCTGCGCTTCGACGGCAGCGGCAGGCATCGCATCCTGCGCCCGCCCTGACAAACTCAGTGCGCAGAGGGCTGCCGTCAGCATCAGCCCGGTGCCGGCCCGTCGGATGATGCGCGAATGACGATCATGAATAGCCATGGATGTTCCTGTCGGTCGCGGCGAATCGCCGCGCAACCAGCATCGATCGAATACCTCCGACTCGCATCCGCTTTGTGACGAACGCGGCAGATCCGGGACCAGCGGTCCGCGTGCAGTGACCGACGGTAGCGGTGATGAAGACCGCCCTGTCCGGCACAACTCGCGCAACGGGTATCGCTGATTTTTCATTCGTTCGGCGCTCTTCCAAATCGCCGGTGCAGTCCGCACACTTCGCTCCGGCGCATGCTTCGGCGCCTCCGCACACGAGCCCGCCATGATCCCGGATTCCGCACAGCATCGTCTCAGGACCTGGAGCCTCGCCTTCGGCTTCTGGACCCTGCTTGCGCTCTCCTATGCAGCGAGCCAGGTGCTCAGTACGATCAGCGAGGGCCATGTCGGCTCATGGCCGCGTGCGCTCTCGTGGAATTTTCTGGACTTCTACCTGTGGATGGCGGCGACCCCGCTGATCGGCTGGCTTGGTCGTCGTGGCGCCCGCGACTGGCGCCACTTCTGGACGCTGCACGTGCCGTGCAGCATCGCCATTGCCGGCGTGCAATCCATGCTCATGCTGTCGCTCTACTGGTGGATCTGTGGCCCGAGTACACAGAGCCAGGTGTCCACGTTCGGCGGTTTTCTGCAGCAGGAGGCGGTGTACAAATTTCATCTCGCCCTGCTTGCCTACTGGCTGATCCTGGTGGTGCTGCGCGGCATGGCATCGCAGCGCTCGCTGAGAGACGAACGGCTGCGTACGTCGCAACTGGAAAGCCAGCTGGCGCAGTCGCAACTGCAGGCACTGCGCATGCAGCTGCAGCCGCACTTCCTGTTCAACACCCTCAACGCGATCTCGGCGCTGGCATTGGCCGATCCGCCGCAGGCACGGTTGATGATTGCGCGCCTGAGCGATTTCCTGCGGCTCACGCTGGAGGAGCGCCACGCGCAGCAGGTACCCCTGTCGCGCGAGATGCAATTTCTCGAGTGCTACCTGGGCATCCAGCAGGTGCGCTTCCAGGATCGGCTCACCACCCATCTGGATATCGCCAGCGACACGCTCGATGCAGCGGTGCCCAACCTGATCCTGCAGCCGCTGGTGGAGAACGCGCTGCGCCATGGCCTGCTGGCCAAGACCGGCAGCGGCAACCTGTACATCGCGACACGTCGCGAGGGTGATCGGCTTCATCTGCAGGTGGAGGACGACGGGCTCGGACTGCCGGTCGCCGGTCATCACGAAGGCATCGGCCTGGGCAACACCCGCGCGCGCCTGCATGCGCTGTTCGGCGCAGCGGCAAGCATGGAACTGAGCCCGACGGCTGGCGGCGGCACGCGAGTGGACCTGCGCTTTCCGCTGATGGAATGCAGCGCATGAACGCGCCGCGCATCCGCGCTCTGCTGGTCGACGACGAAATCCTGGCGCGGCTTGCCGTGCGGCAAGCACTGGCATCGCACGCGGATATCGAGATCGTCGGCGAATGCGGCAACGCGACCGAAGCGCAACAGGCGATCGCCGCGCTCGAACCCGATCTGTTGTTCCTCGATATCCAGATGCCGGGCAACGATGGTTTCGGACTGCTGCATGCCCTGCCAGCCGCGCCGTTGCCGCTGGTGGTGTTTACCACCGCGTTTGCCGAGCACGCACTGGCGGCGTTCGACGCCAATGCGATCGACTACGTACTGAAGCCGATCGACCAGGAACGCTTCGACCAGGCCATGAACCGCGTCAGGAAACACTGGCACGGACTGAACACGCAGCCACCGGCGGGTTCGCGCGACGCCGGCCGGAACCACCTGCGGCGGATCAGCGTGAATGCGGGCGAACACAGCCGCGTGATTCCGGTGAACGAGATCGACTGGATCCGCGCTGACGGCAACTATGTGCGCATCCATGTCGGCGACAGCTGTTACCTGCACCGCGAAACGTTGCGGCATCTGCTGGAGTCGCTGGATCCGGATGCCTTCCTGCGCACCCATCGCAGCATCGTGGTGAACGTCGACCGCATCCGCGAAGTGCACACCCTGTTCCAGGGTCATGCCGAAGTGGTGCTGCGCGACGGCACGCGACTCGACCTGAGCCGCCGATTTCGCGCCAGTGCACGGGCCGCACTCGGTTCGCGCTGACCGCTGAACCCGGCGCAGCGACCTTTCGTCCCGCGCACCATGCCGACCGGCACAAAATGGATGCGCGGCCGACACGCCTGTCTCAACGTTCACGCAGCGAACCGATTCCCGGGAGGAAACGACATGATGCGCCGCATGCCTTCAACGCTGCTCGGCGGATGCCTGCTCGGCATCGGCTACCTTGCCGCCGCACGAGGCGCAACGGTATCCCCCGAGCCGACACCCTTCGCACCGGATGTCATCGCCGCGCCCGGCGGCGTGGACTGCCTGACCTTCACACCGGACGGCAACACGGTCTTCTTCGACCTCGAGACACAGCACGGCATCACGATCATGGTTTCGCATCGGGTCGATGGCCGCTGGTCCAGCCCGCTGGTCGCGTCGTTTTCCGGCACCTGGATGGACCACGACCCGGTCATTTCGCCCGATGGCTCGTTCCTCGTTTACACCTCCAACCGCCCTGATACTGATGGCGGCAAGCCACTGCACGGAGGGCACCTGTGGCGCATCGATCGCCGCGGTGACGACTGGGCCGCGCCAGTGCGGTTTCCCGATGCCGTGAACGCGACAACGCGCACGTTCGCCCCCGCCATCGCGGCGAATGGCGATGTGTATTACCAGCAGGCGAATCCGCCGCATCAGGATTTCCAGCTGTATCGCACGCAGTACCGCAACGGTGCTTACCTCGCGCCATCGCTGGTCGAACTCGGCGATGCGCAGACGCACAAACTCGACCCGGCGATCGCGCCCGACAGTTCATTCATCGTGTTCGACGCCAACGACGCAGGCAAAGATCAGCCGGATCGTCTCTACATTGCCTTTCGCGATGGTGACTACTGGAGCAAGCCCGTCGACATGGGCGATGCGCTTGACCGATACCAGCCATGGGGCTCGCATCTGAGTCCGGATCACCGCACGCTTTATTTCACCAGTGATCACGCACTGCCCGGAACATCATCGGCAACGGACGCGTCAGCGCGGAAAGACGCCATGCCGCATGCGGCGACGGACCATCGGACCAACCATATCTGGAGCGTGTCGCTGGCGCCGTGGCTGGACGCGCAAGCAGCGAAGCGCCGATGAACGAGCCCGAATCATTCTCCTCACGAGACAAGCAGGCATGAAACGAATTTCCGGGTTCCTTGCCACGGCGCTTTCCGTGCTGTGCGTCATGCCGGTTTGCGCATCGGAGACCGGCGCCGGGGCAAACTTTCTGACGCCGGTCTTTCACGCCGGCGCCCGCTTCGACAATGTGTTTTCGCGCACCATCTCGATTCGCGCAAACGGCTTCGACGAAGCGGTACACCGGGTGAGCGGCTCGGCAAGCTATCGCGTACTCAAGAATGGCGTGACTGATGACGGGCTGCAGATCAGCTACCGCTATGACGGCATGCATGAAGGTACAGGTGCGAACGGCTTCCGCGATGGTGGTGCGATCTCGTGCTTCGACGGCAAGTGCACGCCCAATACCGACGCCAGCGGCCTTGCCTACAACCCGGTGCAGTGGGGCAAGCCGCCGGCGACGCTGCATGTCGGTCAGCGCTGGAGTGTGGACATCGTCGCACCGTGGGAACTGGGCACACCCGGCCGACAGACCGTGACCGTGATGGCGGTCGATCCGGTCGACCAAAGCGCAACGCTGAAGCGCGAAGGTCACGGCGACGGGGCGTACGCCGGCGAGACACTGCAGACAAAAATCATTCGCCACGGCAAAAGCTACGACGTCACCATCGAACCCGGGCATTCGCACTGGTACGGCTACACCACGTTCCACCATGGCATCGTGATCAGCGACGAACTGATGGTCGAGCGTCCGGTAACGCTGGTGTCGCGCACACTCGGGCGCATTGCCGCATCCGAACGCCAGTACATCCTGCTCAATGCGATGCCGATACCCGACGAAGCAGAAAAAGACAACGCCGCCCCATGAACATCGCATCGCCGCTCCGTGTTCCAACTTCGATGGCGACCACTACATGAAGCATCCCGCCGCAGGCACCGAAAAAGTCATCGGCACGGAACAAGCGTCCGTTTCAACCGAAGCCCCCGCGATCACCGGGGCTCCGGTCAGGACGATGGACCGCTGCCCGCGCGGTCTCTAGTATCGGTACGGCCCCAGCCACCAGGTGACCGCCCGTGATGCGCTCGATATTTCCGATTCTTGCCCTTGCCGTGTCGTCGACGTTGATGGCCGCTGTCGTCAAGCCACCCGCCTTCGACCCGCATCGGCTGTCGGACGACGTCAGGACCTTGTCGTCGGACGCGTTCGAAGGACGCGGTCCGGCCACACCGGCCGAAACGAAGGTCATCGATTACGTCATTTCGCAATGGAAGGACGCCGGGCTGCAACCGGCGGGTGACCTGATAAACGGCAAGCG
>JBDTZX010000252.1:0-14410 GCA_040004895.1 Rhodanobacter sp.
GATCAGTGTTTCGATGGATTGCATGAATGGGTACCGGCAGCGGGAAGGAATCACCAGCCGTCACGATTCGCGGCGGGCGGGCCAGCAGCCAAGATTACACGCGTCGCGGGTACAGCCAGAAATCCCGTCGGCTCAGACCGGATGCCGCATCACGGCTTTTGCGGGAAGACTGCGCGTTCCATGGCGCGCTGCCGCACTCATCAAGCCAGCCACCCAGGATCGGACGCATGCTGGAACTCCACGTAGCCGGCGGGCGAAGCATCCAGGCGTGTCGATTGGGCGATGTCGGCGCAAGGACTCTCCGCATGAACCGAGTATCCGGGTTCGCCGCGGCGCGCCCAGCTGGGGTTTTCCGCAGCCTGACCCGACCACGAAACGCCTGCCGGGCCCGGATGCAGCAACGGCGCGAACCGAAGGCCGCGCCGTTGCTGGATTTCGATTGGTGGGCGGTACAAGGATCGAACTTGTGACCCCTTCCATGTCAAGGAAGTGCTCTACCGCTGAGCTAACCGCCCGGGTCGCGCCAGCGGGAGCGGCGCGAGCGGCGAAGTATACGGGAGCAGCCCGTCGCGGACAATATCGGAGCCTGACCGACTAGCGCAGTGCCTGCTCGCGCAGCTGGTGGATCTGGTCGCGGAGCCTGGCGGCGTCCTCGAACTCCAGATTCTGCGCGTGCTTGTACATCTGCGCCTCCAGTTTCTTGAGCATGCTGGCCGCCTGCGGGGCACTCAGCCCGGCGTAGTCGGCCGCCTGCTCGGCCACCGCGCGGCTGCTGCGCGTGGATTTGCTGCCCCTTCGGTTGCCGGCCTCGCTGCGCGCACCCTCCATGATGTCGGCGATGCGTCGCACGATGGTGGTCGGCGTGATGCCCTGCTCCAGATTCCATGCCACCTGCTTCTCGCGGCGGCGCGCGGTTTCGTCGATCGCCGCCTGCATCGAGTGGGTGATCTGGTCGCCATACAGGATCGCCTTGCCGCGCACGTTGCGCGCGGCCCGGCCGATGGTCTGGATCAGCGAGCCGGTGGAACGCAGGAAGCCTTCCTTGTCGGCGTCGAGGATCGCCACCAGTGACACCTCGGGCATGTCCAGGCCTTCGCGCAGCAGGTTGATGCCGACCAGCACATCGAACTCGCCCAGTCGCAGGTCACGGATGATCTCGCTGCGTTCGACCGTCTCGATGTCCGAATGCAGGTAGCGCACCTTGACGTCGTGCTCGGCCAGGTATTCGGTGAGATTCTCGGCCATGCGCTTGGTCAGCGTGGTGACCAGCACGCGGTCGCCGATCGCCACCCGCTTGTGCACTTCACCGAGCAGATCGTCGACCTGCGTTCGCACCGGACGCACTTCCACTTCCGGATCGACCAGACCGGTCGGACGCACCAGCAGTTCGACCACGGCGTCGCCGGATTTCTCCAGTTCGTATTTGCGCGGCGTGGCGGAAATGTAGATCGTGCGCGGCACCCGCTGTTCCCATTCCTCGAACTTCAGCGGCCGGTTGTCCATCGCCGATGGCATGCGGAAACCGAACTCCACCAGGGTCTCCTTGCGCGAGCGGTCGCCCTTGTACATCGCACCGAGCTGCGGCACGGTCACATGCGATTCGTCGACGACCAGCAGTCCGTCGGAGGGCAGATAGTCGAACAGCGTCGGCGGCGGTTCGCCCGGCGCGCGACGGGTCAGGTGCCGCGAATAGTTCTCGATGCCCTGGCAGTAACCGACCTCGGTCATCATCTCGATGTCGAAACGGGTGCGCTGATCCAGCCGCTGCGCTTCGAGCAGCTTGTTCTCGCGATACAGAAATTCCAGCCGGTCCTTCAACTCGAGCTTGATCGTCTCGATCGCGTTCAACACGCTTTCGCGCGTGCTGGCGTAATGCGTGCGTGGATACACCGTATAGCGCTGCACCTTGCGCACGGTTTCGCCGGTGAGCGGATCGAACAGCACCATGCCTTCCACTTCGCCGTCGAACAGCTCGATGCGCAACGCCTCGGTTTCCGACTCCGCCGGAAACACGTCGATGATCTCGCCGCGCACGCGATAGGTGCCGCGACGAAGGTCCATTTCGTTGCGCGTGTACTGCAGCTCGGTCAGCTGGTGGATCAGCTTGCGCTGGTCGATGCGCTCGCCCTTGGCCAGGATCAGCCGCAGCGACAGGTAGTCTTCCGGATTGCCCAGGCCATAAATCGCCGAAACCGTCGCGACGATGATCGAATCCCGCCGCGACAGCAGCGCCTTGGTCGCCGAAAGGCGCATCTGTTCGATGTGCTCGTTGATCGAGGAGTCCTTCTCGATGAAGGTATCCGATGCCACCACGTAGGCTTCCGGCTGGTAGTAGTCGTAGTAGCTGACAAAGTATTCCACCGCGTTTTGCGGGAAAAATTCCTTGAACTCGCCGTAAAGCTGCGCAGCCAGTGTCTTGTTCGGCGCCATCACGATGGTCGGGCGCTGCACCCGCTCGATCACGTTGGCGATGGTGTAGGTCTTGCCCGAGCCGGTAACGCCCAGCAGCGTCTGTGCGGCCAGACCCGCCTCGAAACCATCGGCGAGGCGCTGGATCGCCTGCGGCTGGTCACCGGCCGGTTGGTAGGGAGCAACGAGTTGGAAGCGGTCAGTCATCGGCTACACATGTGGGCTTGGCGAACCATTTTAAATCGATGCTGCTGACAGTATTCGTCAGCAGATACGCACTCCCGCCCGGTCGTTCGGCGGATGAAGGCCGGCTGCAGGCGGCCTAGCATGAACGCTCCGGCAACGCAGGAGCGACGCTATGACCGAGTGGCAATCTATCGGTATCGGCCGTCAACGCGGCGTCACGCTGATCGAACAGGTCATGGTGCTGGTCATCATTGCGGTCCTTGCCGGCATTGCGGTACCGCCCCTGCGAAAACTGCTGACACGGAACCAGCTGCAGGTGGCACAGACGGACTTCATCGCGGCCTTGCAGCACGCGCGCGCGCGCGCGGTCACCAGCGGTGTCCACACCGTGCTGTGCCCGACCCGGGATGGCAGTCACTGCCGCGACGACAACCGCTGGGATGACGGCTGGCTGCTCGGTCGCGATGCGGACCAGGACAACCAGCCGGACAACCAGCCGCTGTATGTCGGCCGGGGCTACAGCGGCAAACTCGTGATCCGCAGCAACAGCGGCCGACGCCAGGTTCGGTTTCACCCCGATGGCAGCGCAAGCGGAAGCAACCTGACCTTGCTGTTCTGTCAACCCTCGGGCACAGAACCGGCACTCAGCGTGGTGGTCGCCAACTCCGGACGCATCCGGGGCGCCACTGCCAGTTCCGCGCAGACCGCCGACTGCGCTCGTGCAGACTGAACAAGATCAGTCATGCCGCGGACAAGGTTGTCCGCGATTCCATCAGTGCATCCGGTCACCGCTCTTCACACCCACCTCTCGGGTCAGCGTTTTGCAAGCGGCAGTTCATCCCAGACCTTCGGATCCTCTGCGCCCAGCACCCAGGAGCAGAAGCCCTGGAGGCCGTACTGCTGCATCACCTGATAGCGGTCGTGAAAGCTGTGCGCGTCGGTCATGAACACCCATTCGCGCATGTCATCGCGATAGAAGTAGTACCAGGATTCATGCTCGACCGGATCCCACTGAATGGCGACGTCGTGTTCTTTCGCCAGCGGAATGGATTCGTCGGCATCGATGTAGCTGGCGCTGATATTGGATGATTCCGATCCATCCGGACGCACCGGGTCGCCGGTATACCAGTGGTACCCATACAGCGCGATTCCCAGCGAGAGCTTCTGCTTCGGTACCACCTTCAACGCGTATTTCAGATGCGCGAGCAGCCACGGCATGCCGTCGACCGGCCCGGGCGTGGTCCAGCGCGTGTTCTGGTCGTAGGTCATCAGACAGATCAGGTCGGCGATCCGGCCCAGCGCCGGGAGATCGTAGACGCCACGCCAGTACTGCCACATCCAGCGCGAGAACCGGCCTTCGCCGGCATGGCCCGGTGCGTTGGGAACCACCGCGATCGACAGCTTCAATCCATGCTGGTGCAAGGCGTCGGCCGTCTGCTTCGCCAACAACGTGTAGGCATCGCGATCGGTCCACGAGATGTCCTCGAAATCGAACTGGAAGCCGATGTAACCCTGTTCCCGCGCCTGCTGCAGCATCGCATCGATCATCTGCCGCTTGGCCGTCTCGTCATGCAGCAGCGCATGAAAGCCGTTGCGCCCTTCCCCCATCGCGATGATCGGCATCACCGGCAGGTGATGGTCGCTGGCGACGCCGAGCACGTAGCGGTTCGGCGCGCCACTGACCAGTCCCTGGCTGTCCACGTGATACCAGGTGGGTACCAGCACGCCGATCTTGTCGACGTGGGCTACGAAGGAGTCGACCGACTTTTGCGTGGTCACCAGGTAAAACAATGCGCTGGGTTGCGCCGCGCATGCGGGACCGCAGAAGCACATGGCGACAAGTAGCCAGATCAGTCGTTTCATGGATATCCCCCGTCATGGATTGGGTACTGGCAACTCGATGCGGAAGACGTAGGCGTATTCGCCGACGGGCTGCGCGGGAAGATGCAGATGCAGGCCATCCTGCTGCTGCTTCCAGCTCACCGGCCGTGCATTGGCGAGCAACGTGACTGCGCGAACGCGATCGGCAGGTTTGACGGCGTGGATCACGACGGCGCCATCCTTTGGCCAACCCAGCTCGATCGCATAAAGCACGCCGGCACGGGTGGTGAATCGAAAATCCTGTGCGGTGTAAGGCCGGGTCTTGGTGTCCTGGAACGAGCCGCCGGCCACCTCGGTCGGCCCTTCCCCGAAGACCCGCCACGGATGGCTGGCGTAGATCGCATCGCCGTTGGTCTTCAGCCAGCGACCGATCTGCAGCAACACATCGCGCTCACCCTCGGGGATCGTGCCGTCGGCCCGCGGCCCGATGTTCAGCATCAGGTTGCCATTCTTGCTGACCACATCGACCAGCAGGTGGATCAGCGACTGCGGCGACTTGTACGTATCGTGGTCGATGTATCCCCAGGACGCCTCGCTGATCGATGTGTCGGTCTGCCAGTGCGTCGGATGGATGCCGGTCAGTTGTCCGCGCTCGATATCGAGCGTGCCGGCACCTTCCGGGAAATCGCCAAGCTTGTAGTTGACGACCACTCCGTCCCGCCGTGCGCCCTGGTTGTAGTAGTAGGCAAGCATCTTCGGCAAGGTGTTGCGGAAGGTCGGATGACCGATCCACCAGTCGAAATAGATCAGGTCGGGATGGTAGTTGTCGATCAGCTCCGTCGTGCGGGCCAGCCAGTCGTCGAGCCACGCCTGCGAGACCGATGTCCAATCGTCGGCAAGGTTCGAATTGTCTTTCGAAAGCAGATCTTCCGCCGGGCCATACAGCTCTGCATAGCGTGGATCGTTGACGTCGGAATCGAAGTGGCGCCCGCCATCGAAGAACCAGTCGTGTTCGGCACGATGCGAGGAAATGCCGAAGTGCATCCCCTGTGCGCGGATCGCCCTGGAGAGCAGGCCGATGATGTCGCGATGCGGCCCCATCCTGACTGCCGTCCAGTCGGACAGCTTGGAATCGTACATCGCAAAACCGTCGTGGTGCTCGGCGACCGGCACCACGTAGCGCGCGCCGGCGTCATGAAACAACCTGGCCCATGCCTGCGGATCGAAATGTTCGGCCCTGAACATCGGGATAAAGTCCTTGTAACCGAACTTCGCCTGCGGACCGTAGGTCGCCACGTGATGGGCGAACTCCTTGGTGCCCTGCTGATACATCAAGCGGGGATACCACTCGCTGCCGAACGCAGGCACTGAATACACGCCCCAGTGGATGAAGATGCCGAACTTCGCATCGTCGTACCAGCCGGGCGAGCGGTACTTTTCCAGTGACGTCCAGTTGGCGCGAAACGGACCGTCGTCCATGTTTGCCTTCACCCGGGCCAGGATGGCCTGTCGTTCGGGTGCAAACTTCGCGCTGGCTTTCTGCCAGGCTGGATCGGCCGCACGCGGCGGCGGCGCGGCGGTAGTGGTCGACGGCAACGCGTGGGCACTGGCGGACAGCGCGCTCGCGGCGAACCATCCAAAGAAAAGAACGAATCGTTTCATCATCGGAAATTGCTCCTACACGGAAGCGCCATGCACGGCTTCGATTTGATCGTGCTGGCTGGCAGCCACGACGGTCGATACCCAGGGCGTCCAACGCGCATCTATCAGGCCTGCGGCAAAAAAAGCACCGGTCGCGTGCGGCGGACGGGGGGAGAACTCCGCGCGCGACCGGTGTATCGCACTTGCACTTGAAGTCTGGCTCGAGCGCCAATGTCGGCTTCGACATGAATCGCCGACCGGACCCTCAACTCCTCCGATTCCGAACATCCAGATACCAGCTGGCCGCGCCGATGACGCCCAGCTGGCCATGACCAATCACATGCACGGGCACCTTGTTGAGAAACGGCCGCATCACGCCTTTGTCGAGAAAGCGCTCGACCAGCGAGCTGCGCTGCATGAAGCCGGCGATCTGCGAAAGAAATCCGCCTGCGAGGCAGATGCCCCCGGTGGCGCCGTAAAGCATCGCAAGGTCGCCGATCAGCGATCCCAGCCAGCTGCAAAACATGTTCAGCGCCTCGTACGCCACGGCATCGCTGCCATCCAGGGCCGCAGCGGTGATCGCGACGGGATCGTCAAGCGCGACATCCCGCCCGTGGATCGCGCACAGCGCGTTGTACAGACGCCGCAGGCCCGGCCCGGAAAGTACTGCTTCGTAAGGCGTATGGCTGCCTGCAGCAGACAGCTGCGCAAACACCTGCTGCTCCAGGCCCTGACGTGCCGTCAACTGGATCTGGCCGGCCTCGGTAGCCAGCACTCGCGGCGGCTCCCCGGGAAACCACACCGCCGCGCCCAGCCCGGTGCCCGGACCGATGACCACGACCGGCCCGCTCGTGTCGATGGGCACCGACGGCGCCCTCAACACGACCGTATTTCTGGCATCGATATGCGGCGTGGCGTGTGCCAGCGCCTCGAAATCGTTGAGAAGACTGACCCGATCAAGCGCAAGCGAGCGTTCCATCGACAACGGCACGACGGGCCAAACGAGGTTGTCGTTGACCACCGCGCCTTCGTGCGCATAGCCAGCGCATGCGAGCACCAGCTCACGCGGATGCGTATCCAGTTCGGTGCAGAAACTGCCGATGATCTGCTCCAGGCTGGAAAAGTCCCTGCAGCGATAGCTGCGGTACTGGCGTACCTCGGGCGCACGCTGCGACGAACTGGAAACAAGGCCGACACGGGCATGCGTTCCGCCGATATCGGCGGCGAGAA
The DNA here is from genome assembly GCA_040004895.1 of Rhodanobacter sp. GTDB lineage: Bacteria > Pseudomonadota > Gammaproteobacteria > Xanthomonadales > Rhodanobacteraceae > Rhodanobacter. The sequence goes on from JBDTZX010000252.1 coordinate 7,288, forward strand.
ACAACTGTTTCACGGGATTCACACCGGTTACGGTGTCGGTCACCGAAGCACTCCGTGCCATGGTCATCGGCATCGCCGAATTGAAAGTCATATCTCCCGCCCCCGATTCACGCAGTGAGGCATCGAATCGCATGCGTACCGCTGCTGCATCGAAAGTTGCATGCTCGCCCCGCCCATTGCTGCATTCCAGGATCGCATCACCGTCTGCCCGCGTTATTTACTGGCGAAACTATTATTCATATATATATTGGATCGTGACAAGTTGCAACGCAGCATTGAAGAAAGTCGAGGTGGTCGCGCGATTGAACCGCTGGAGAGGCATGATGCGATGCGTGCGTGTAGTACACGTGGCTTGCAACGGCACCCGCGCATTGCTGGTGCATGTCCCGGGCCCGGACCCGGTCAGCGCAGAAACAACCATCAGTTGCTGGTGATCGGTTTGATCTCTTCGTTGAACAGGCGGACCGGACCGTCGAGCTGCAGTGCGAGGACGGTCACCTGTGGATCGAGGGTATCGCCGGGCAGGTCGATGTAGAGCAGGCCGGGCACCTTGCTCCAGTAGGGCTTGCCAACGACCTTGGCCGTCAGCGTGGTGCCGTTGCCGACCACCCGCACATGCAGCAGCTTGTTCATCAGACCCTTCACCAGCACGGGACCGTTCGGCCGACCCTCGACAAACAGATACAGCGTGGTCCGGTCTTTCGACAAGGTGCTTGCGCCGTAATAGTAGTCTTTCGGAATGCCCGCTCCGGTGCCATAGATGGCTTCCCGATGCTTGCCGGTCCAGCGGCCGATTTCCTTCAGGGCGCTGACTTCCTGCTCGGGTATCGAACCGTCGGCACGCGGCCCGATATCCAGCAACAGGTTGCCACCCATCCCGATCGTGTCGACGAGGATGCGGATCAGCTGATTCGGCGTCTTGAAGTTTTGATCGTGTGGCTGGTAGCCCCATGAATCATTCATGGTCATGCACAGCTCCCAGTATTTCTCCGCTGGCCGCGTGATCGGCACGCCCTGCTCCGGCGTCGCGTAGTCGCCGTAGCCGGCCAGCCGCGAGTTGATGACTGCCAGCGGGTTGTTCGCACGGATCAGCTCGCGCGTTTCCTCCGCATGCCATTCGGCAGCGCTGTGTTCCCAGTCGCCGTCGAACCAGTACAAATCGGGGCGGTAACGCTGTGAAATTTCGCGCAGCTGATTCTGGTAGTAGCCGACAAAGCGCTTCCAGCGCGCGGGATCACGGGTGTAGCGCGTCTGTGTCTTGGTGAGTGCCGGATAGTCCGGGTACGACCAGTCGATCAATGAATAATACAGACCGACCTTGAGGCCATCCTTGCGCAGCGCCTGCACAAACGGCGCGAGCAGATCGCGCCGGGCTGGCGTGTCCTTCACCACGTTGATGCCCTGCGCGGAGTTCCACAAAGCCACGCCATCATGGTGTTTCGCGGTCAGCACTGCGTAGCGCGCGCCGCTGAGCCTGATCAGATCGGCCCAGTCCTGCGGATGGTAATTCTTCGCGTCGAAGCCCTTGAGTTGCAGCATGTAGTCGTCGTGCGAGACATAGCCGTCGAAGAACGACCACGACTCGTCGATGCCGTCGACCGCATAGATGCCCCAATGGATGAAGATGCCAAACCTGGCGTCGGCGAACCACTGCATGCGCGCTTCATTTGCAGCAGTCGCAGTCTCGCCCGCTTTCGCGTTCGTTGCAGCCGTGTCCGGGGTGGCCGCGTGTACGGCAAGACCGGCGCACGCGCACGCGAACAGCAGGGCCGCCTTGCAGATGATCGCTTTCAAGCCGAAAGCGCCCGGGAAATGTCCTCGACCGCAAGACGCAACCGCTCCACGGCACGCTTGATGGTGACTCGCGCCGGATGGCTCTCGACAAACGGGATCGTCAGCGTACCGGCCGCTTCACCATGGCGAAGAATCGGTGCCGACAGATCGATCACGCCGTCGACCGCCTCGCTCGCCAGGCTGGCATAGCCCTGAGCACGCACGGCGTCGGCGTTTTCGATGAACTTCTTGCGCTTGTAGCTCGCTCCCTTCGCATCCAGGATCGCCAGCCAGCGCGCGCGCGCTGCATCGCCCTGGAACGCAAAAAGCACCAGGCCAGAGGTCGAGTGGGCAAGCGGCCGGCGGTGACCCACCCGAACGACGAAGCCATAGTCGCTGGGCGAATCGACTCGCGCGATGACCACGATCTGCTCTTCCGACGCAACCACCAGATGACAGGGCAGCAGAATCTCGTCGACCAGCCGATGCATCACCGGCAACGCGGCCTCGACCAGCGTCTTGGTGTTCGGCCGTTCCATGCCAAGCATGAACAGTCGATTGGTCAGTGCATACGCCGAATCATTTTCACGAACGATATAGTTGCGGCCTTCAAGCACCTGCAACATGCGGAAGATCTCACCCTTCGAATAGCCGACGCCGGCGGCGATATCGGTCATGCTCAGCGGTGTCTGCGCGCGCGCAAGCAGTTCGAGAATATCCAGACCCTTGTCGAGGGCGGGTGCGCGATACTTGGGGGCGCTGGTCATGTTTTCTGTCTCGATCCTTCGGTTCGATGCGGCAGCCTGGACATCCGCCCTTCATCATATACAAAATTATATTTCATATTTACAACACGACAAAAGGCGAGCTAGTATCTTCCAGCCGTCACCGCCGGACAAGCAAAACGCCATCGCCGGCTGACCGACAACCGGTCGCCATGAATGTTTCGGCAGCAGCGGCACACCTGCCCGAGTCGAAGCACGAAAGGTGTCTGCCATTCACTGGGGATCGCGTATGCAGCATGTCGATGAGACCACGACCGCCCCACCCGCGGCTGCCAGTTCGCTGACCCGGACGGCGATCTCGACACTGGTGCTGATCGTCAGCCTGTTCTTCCTCTGGGGCATGGCGAACAACCTCAACGACATCCTGATCAAGCAGTTCAAGGGCGCGTTCGAGCTGTCCGATTTCCAGGCCGGCCTGGTGCAGAGTGCGTTCTACCTCGGCTACTTCCTGCTGGCGATTCCGGCCGGCCTGTGCATGCGCCGCTTCGGCTTCAAGGGTGCTCTGCTGATCGGCCTCGGCCTCTACGCGCTGGGCGCCTTGCTGTTCTACCCTGCCGCGGCCACGCATACCTATGCGTTGTTCCTGGGTGCGTTGTTCGTGATCGCCAGTGGCCTGGCGTTCCTGGAGACATCGGCGAATCCGCTGGTTACCGTGCTCGGGCCGCCAGAGGGCGCGGCGCGACGACTCAACTTGGCGCAATCGTTCAATCCGCTGGGCTCGATCACCGGCGTATTGATCGGCCGCTACTTCATCTTTTCCGGCGTGGAACATACGCCCGCGGAACTCGCTGCGATGTCGCCAGCGGTTCGTCATGCCTACTTCACCGCCGAATCGGCGGCGGTGCAGACGCCGTATCTGGTGATCGGCGTGGTGGTCATCGTGTTTGCCGTGCTGATTGCGCTTGCCCGCTTTCCCGCGACCACCCAGCATGCGGCCGACCGCTCCAGCGGCAGCTCGCACATGCGGCGACTGCTACGCAACCGGCATTTCCTTTTTTCCGTGACGGCGCAGTTTTTCTACGTCGGTGCACAGGTCGGCGTGTGGAGCTACCTGATCCGCTACACCCAGGGAACGCTACCGGGTACGCCGGAAAAAACCGCTGCCGATTTTCTCACCGCCTCGCTGGTCGCGTTCATGCTGGGCCGTTTCGCCGGCACGGCACTGATGCGTTTCTTCGCGCCACGCAAACTGCTGGCGCTGTTTGCGCTGATCAATGTCCTGCTGTGCGGCGTGGCCGCGGGTGTCCCAGGGAGGGTTGGCATCGATGCCCTGGTCGCCGCGAGCTTCTTCATGTCAGTGATGTACCCGACCATCTTCGTGCTCGGCCTCGGCGGCCTCGACGACGACGATCGCAAGCTCGGCTCCTCGTTTCTGGTCATGGCGATCATCGGCGGTGCGGTGCTGACGGCGTTGATGGGCGCGGTGTCCGACATGGCGGGCATTCCCCGAGCGATGCTGGTGCCGCTGGGCTGCTTCGCGGTGATTCTCGCCTTCGCCATGCGCTCCGGCAGTACGCGGGACGCCTGAGGCAAGCGCATGTCACGTATCCACTACTACGCTCTCGACCTGCACGATGACCCTGCGCTGATTGCCGCGTACGAGGACTGGCATCGACCGGAGCAAATCTGGCCGGACATCGTCGACACGATCCGTGCCGCAGGCATCCGCGAGCTTGAAATCTTCCGCGCCGGCAACCGGCTGGTGATGGTGATGGAGGTGGCGGACGACTTTTCGGCCGCCGGCAAGGCGCAGGCCGATGCCCACAATCCGCGCGTGCAGGCGTGGGAACAACTGATGTGGCAATTCCAGCAACCGCTGCCGTTCGCGAAACCCGGAGAGAAATGGGTGGCCATGACTGCGCTGTTTTCGCTGCAGCAAACGCTGTCTGCCCGATCCCGCGAATCGTAGCTGCTGATCATTCTTTCCAGATCGTATCGGCTGCGATATGCCGCGCGTCGGTCTGACCGGTCAGCGCCATGCTGGTAGCGAGTTCGCGACGGATGATCTCGATGGCGTGGGTCACGCCCTGCTCGCCCATCGCGCCCAGACCGTACAGAAAGGCCTTGCCGATCAGTCCGGCGCGCGCACCGTAGGCCAGTGCCTTGAGCAGATCCTGGCCGCTGGTGATGCCGCTGTCGAAAAGGACCTCGAGGCGATCGCCCGCGGCTTGCACCACCGCGGGCAACAAGTCGATCGTCGCAGCTGCCCCATCGAGCTGACGTCCGCCATGATTGGAAACCACGATCGCATCCACCGCGTGTTCGGCGGCGATCAGCGCGTCGCGCGGATCGGTGATGCCCTTGATGATCAGCTTGCCCGGCCAGATCTCTCGTATCCACTCCAGATCCTTCCAGCTCAGCGTCGGATCGAACTGGCTGGCGATCCACTGCGCCAGCGTGGTGAGGCTGTCGCCGCCGATACGGCCTTTCAGGTTGCCGAACGAGCGACTCGGCGCGCGCAACACGTTCCATGCCCAGCGCGGCTTGCTGGCAATATCCAGCGCATTGCGCCAAGTCAGCCGCGGGGGCACCGACAGGCCGTTCTTGATTTCACGGTGACGCTGGCCCTGCACCGTGAGATCAGCGGTCAGCATCAGCGCGGAACAACCGGCGGCATGCGCGCGCTGGATCAGCTCGCGGGTGAATCCGCGATCGCGCATCACGTAGACCTGGAACCAGAATGGCGTGTCGGTCGCCGCACGCACTTGTTCGATCGAGCAGATCGACATGGTGCTGAGACAGAACGGAATGCCCGCCTTCGCCGCCGCGCGCGCGCCGTGGATTTCGCCGCTGCCATGCTGCAGTCCGGTCAGGCCGGTCGGTGCGATCGCCAGCGGCATCGACACCGGCTGGCCGACGATCTCGGTCGCCAGCGACCGCTGGTCGACATCGATCATGACCCGCTGACGCAGTCGGATGCGGTCAAGCGCGCGCGCGTTCTCGCGCAGGGTCAGTTCATCGTAGGAACCCCGGTCGGCGTATTCGAAAAAGGCGCGTGGCACACGCCGCCGGGCCAGCTCGCGCAGATCCATGACATTGGTGATGACGGGGCTTGCCATGGCGATCAGGCTTCCGCGCCGTCGCGAGCCCATACCGGACCATCCGGGAAGAGATGGTCGGCGATCGAGCCAGGATGCATCCTGGCGGAAAAGCCCGGCGTCTGCGGTGCCATGTAGCGACCGTGACGGATCGTTACCGGATCGACGAAGTGTTCGTGCAGGTGATCGACGAATTCGATCGCGCGATCTTCCTTTTGTCCGCTGATGGCGATGAAGTCCGCCATCGCCAGATGCTGCACCAGTTCGCACAGCCCGACGCCACCCGCGTGCGGGAACACGCGCACACCGAATTTCGCCGCCAACAGCAGGATCGCCAGATTCTCGTTGACGCCACCCACGCGGGCCGCATCGATCTGCACCAGATCCACCGCTCCGGCCTGGAACAGTTGCTTGAACATCACCCGGTTTTGCGTGTGCTCGCCGGTGGACACCGGGATCGGCGCCACGCCGCGACGGATCGCGGCATGTCCGAGCACGTCATCCGGACTGGTCGGCTCCTCGATCCAGGCCAGATCGAATTCGGTCAGCCGCCGCATCCAGGCGATCGCCTGCGGCACGTCCCAACGCTGGTTGGCGTCGACCGCGATGCCGATGTCCGGCCCCACCGCTTCGCGCGCCAGCCGGCAGCGCCGCACGTCGTCCTCGACATGCAAGCCCACCTTGAGCTTGATCGTGCGGAAGCCATCGGCGACGGCTTCGCGTGCCAGCCGCTGCAACTTTTCGTCGCTGTAGCCAAGCCAGCCCGGCGACGTCGTATAGGCCGGGTACCCTTCGGCGATCAACTGCGCGATGCGTGCCTGCTTGTGCGGTTCCGCCGCGCGCAGGATCGCCAACGCCTCGTCGCGGGTCAGCGCGTCGCCGAGATAGCGGAAGTCGATCGTGTCGACGATCGACTGCGGCGACATCTCCGCGATGAAACGCCACAACGGTTTTCCGGCACTGCGTGCCGCCATGTCCCACGCTGCGTTGACCACCGCGCCAATGGCCATGTGCATGACGCCCTTCTCCGGCCCCAGCCAGCGCAGCTGCGAATCGCCGATCAGGCGCTGGGCAAAGCCGCCGAGATCGCCGAGCACATCCGCGAGATCCAGTCCGGTCACCAGCGGTCGCAGGGCATCGATCGCGGCGACCTGCACCTCGTTGCCGCGACCGATGGTGAACGCCAGCCCGTAACCGGCAAGTGCGTCGGGCGCATCCGTATGCAGCACCACGTACGCGGCCGAATAATCCGGGTCCGGGTTCATCGCGTCCGATCCATCGAGATCACGCGAGGTCGGAAAACGCACGTCATGGGTTTCAAGCGCGGTGATCTTTGGCATGGCAAGCCGGCCTCCAGTGGCCGGATGGATCGAGAGAGTCAATGAGTGGCCTGACGGTCGGCAGGGTGCGCACGCACCTGTTGCCGTTGCGAACCGAGCATGTCGATACCCAGTTCAATCACGTCGCCGGGGTTTAGATAGGCGGGTGGATGCAGGCCCAGACCGACGCCGGCGGGCGTGCCCGTGC
>JBDTZX010000531.1:0-4215 GCA_040004895.1 Rhodanobacter sp.
CCACCCAGATCGCGTTGATGGACGGCGACGAGCTGGTGCTCGGCGTGTCCAGCGCACCGATCTATGGCGAGACGATGTGGGCACGCGTCGGCGACGGCGCATGGCTGGATGGCGAGCGCGTGCAGGTCGCGGACACCGGGACCATCGCCGAGGCATCGCTGTCCACCGGCAACATCAGGACATTGACCACGGACTCGCGCTGGGACGCATTCGGCGCCCTGATCAGGGACAGCAACCGCATTCGCGGCTATGGCGATTTCTGCCACTACCATTTGCTGGCGCGCGGTTCGCTGGATCTGGTGATCGAGTCGGACGTGAACATTCTCGACGTCGCCGCGCTGGCGGTGATCGTGCGCGAGGCTGGCGGCGTATTCACCGATCTGGATGGCCACGCGCTGACGCTGGACACGCGCAGCGTGCTGGCCGGCAGCACGGCAATTCATGCGCAGGCGTTGTCACGATTGCGCTCACCGACCATCACCTGAGGGATATCCGCCATGGACGCTCCATCGCGCCTGCTGCAGCTGCTGGCAGGCAACATTTTTCCAATGCTCGCCGCAGTGGCCGGCATCGTGATCGCCTTCCTGCTGTGGTCGCGTGCGCCACGACCTGCGCTGCTGCTGCTGATCGCCAGCGTGCTGCAACTGCTGCTGCGCATCACGTCGGGCTGGTACTACTTTCTCTACCTGCCACAGTTTCTGCAATTGCACGGCGCCTCCGGGCTGACCACCCTCAACCTGGTGGTGGGTGTCGCCTTCAGCCTGTTGCAGGCTGCGGACTATGGTCTGCTGGTGTGGGCGATTGCCGCGGACCGGCGCCCGCCCGCGATGCCGCCGGCCCCGCCGGCAGGCTGAGCTACAATGTACGGATGCCCAAGTCTCCCATCATCCATGCCACGCGCGATGCCGAAACAAGCGGTTTTCTGCATGTCGAACAGGTCGATCTCGAATTTTCCAATGGCGAGCGACGCACCTACGAACGAATGAAAAGCAGCGGCCTGGGCGCGGTAATCATCGTGCCGATGATCGACGACGAAACCGTGTTGCTGGTGCGCGAGTACGGTGTCGGCGTGGATCGCTACGAACTCGGTTTGCCCAAGGGCCGGCTGGACCAGGACGAGACCGCCGAGCAGGGTGCCAACCGGGAATTGCAGGAAGAAGTCGGTTACGGTGCGCGCAAGTTGAAGATCCTGCACAACCTGTCGCTGTCGCCGTCGTACATGACGCACATGGCCCATGTGGTGCTGGCACAGGATCTTTACCCGCAACGGCTGCAAGGCGACGAGCCGGAGCAGCTCGATGTGGTGCCGTGGAAAATGGCCGAACTGCATACCCTGCTTGGTCGCGACGACGTGACCGAAGGACGCTCGATCGCCGCGCTGTTCATCGCCCGCGAGTATCTCGCCGGGCGCTTTCATCGCACATGAGTGCAGTCCCGAATTTTGCCGCGCGGATCGGCGACATTGCACGCGCTGCCGGTGACGCCATCCTGGAAGTGTATCGCAGCGATTTTGCGGTGCAGACCAAGGCGGACGAGTCGCCGTTGACTGCCGCCGATCTGGCTGCGCAACGGGTGATCCTGGCCGGGCTGTCCGCGTTGGATCCGTTGCTGCCGATCGTGTCGGAGGAAGCCTGTGCGCTGGACTGGTCCGAACGTCGGCAGTGGTCGCGCTACTGGCTGGTCGACCCGCTCGACGGCACCCGGGAGTTCGTCAAGCGCAATGGCGAATTCACCGTCAACATCGCACTGATCGACCAGCACCGGTCGGTCCTCGGCGTCGTGCTTGCTCCGGTGACCGGGGAACTCTGGGTCGCCGAACGCGATGAAGGCAGCTGGCTGCAGCGGATGTCGGGCGCTGACTGGCAACGTATCCGCAGCCGACCGCTGGCGCAGCCGCCGGTGCTCGCCGGCAGCCGTTCGCACGGCAGTGCACAGGAGAGCGCGCTGCACGCCCTGCTGGGCAGCGGCTACGAGCGGGTGCCGCTGGGGTCGTCGCTGAAATTCTGCCTGATCGCACGCGGTGAGGCAGACGTCTATCTGCGCCTGGGTCCGACCAGCGAGTGGGATACCGCCGCAGCCCAGTGCGTGCTGGAAGAAGCCGGTGGCGCAGTGCTGGACCTGCAGGGCGAACCGTTCCGCTACAACCGTGGCGAGTCACTGCTCAATCCCGAATTCATCGCCATCGGCGACCGCGCGATCGACTGGCGGACGCGTTTGAAAGCCGCCGGTTTCTGAGCGGCCCGCTGCCTCCGGTGAACCCATGACCGAGCCCGTTCGCTACAGCCTCGACGACCTGCTCGCGATCATGCGGCGGCTGCGCGATCCGGACAGCGGATGCCCGTGGGACGTGCAGCAGGACTTTGCCTCCATCGCGTCGTACACCATCGAGGAAGCCTACGAGGTCGCCGACGCGATCGACCGCAAGGACTGGACCGATCTGCGTGACGAGCTGGGTGATCTGCTGCTGCAGGTGGTCTTCCACGCACAGATGGCGACGGAGGCGGGACTTTTTGATTTCGCCGATGTCGTCCATGCGATCGGCAGCAAGATGCGGCGGAGGCATCCGCACGTGTTCGCGGACGTGCGCTACGCCGATGCCGCGGCGCAGAAACAGGCATGGGAAGAGATCAAGTCCGCCGAACGAATCAGCAAGGGCGAAGCGCAGGATGACAGCGCGCTGGCCGGAATCTCCGCGGGCCTGCCCGAATGGAAGCGCGCCCTGAAACTGCAGCAGCACGCGGCCGGCAGTGGCTTTGACTGGGCCGATCCGCAGCCGGTGCTGGACAAGCTTGCTGAAGAGATCGACGAGGTGCGTGCCGAGTTCGCCGACGGTGCGGATCAGCTGCGTCTGGAAGACGAGATCGGCGACGTGCTGTTCGTGCTGGTGAATCTCACCCGGCATGCCGGTGTCGATTTCTCGCAGGCGCTGCGCCACGCCAACCGCAAGTTCGAACGGCGCTTCCGCCGGATGGAAGCGCTTGCGGGCGCCGACGGCAGGGCTTTCGGCGAACACACGTTGGCCGAGCAGGAACACCTGTGGCAGCGGGTCAAGGCACTCGAACGTCAGCCGTGAGCGCAAACATGCCGAAGGTCATGCAACCTTTTCCGCTCCGCCGGCATCTCAAGCCACACTGACCTGCCAGGAAGTTCACCATGCGCCGTCTTTTCATCGCCGCTGTTCTGCTTGCCCCGCTTGGCGCATTTGCCGCGGATCACTGCAAGTACGAAGCGCCACGCAACCTCCAGCTCGACCTCTCCGGCGTGCGTGCGGTGCAGATCGACCTGCACAGCCACGATCTCCACTTGTCGGGTGGCAGCGCCGGCGCTGCCACGCTGACGGGTCGCGCCTGCGCATCCGACAGTTCGGCGCTGGCCAGTCTGCAGGTGACCCAGCGGCGCGAGGGCGATCAGCTGTTGATCGACATCGGTGGCGACAACCACTACTCGTTCCATTTTTTCGGCGGCGATTCCTACGCCAATCTCGATGTCACCCTGAAGCTGCCTTCGAATCTGCCGGTGACCCTGAACGTCGGGTCGGGCGACGCCGAAGTGAGCGGCGTGGAGCAGTTGAGCGGCGCCGTCGGTTCGGGCGATCTGCACGTCCGGCAGATATCCGGCAAGTTCAGCACCAGCGTGGGTTCCGGCGATGTCGATGCGACCGATGTCGGCAGCGTGGAACTGGGCTCGCTGGGCTCGGGTGATTTCAAGGGCAATGCCATCCGGGGCGACGTCAAGGTCGGCAGCGTGGGTTCCGGCGACGTCACGTTGCGCGGGGTGGGCGGCAGCGTGCATGCCGATACGCTGGGTTCCGGCGATCTCAACGTCAACGACGTGGGAGGCGATCTCAGCCTCGGCGCGAAGGGCAGCGGCGACGTCAGTCATTCGGGCGTCAAGGGCAAGCTCAGCCTGCCCAAAGACAACGACGACGATTGATCGTCGCATGTCGCCCCTGGTGATATTCAGCCCAGCCAGCGCCAGGCAAGATAGACCAGCGGCGCACTGACCAACAGGAACGGTATCGAGACGAGGTGCAGCAGCCGCAGACCTTGCGGCTGTCTGGCCAGGCGCAGCGCGATCAGATTGGCCAGCGAGCCGATCGCCACCCCGAAGCCGCCGGCATTCACCGCCACCGCCAGCGCGATCGCATCGGGCGACCGATCGAGCAGCAGCACGGTCGCCGGCACATTGCTGATCAGCTGCGAAGCGACGATGCCG
>JBDTZX010000545.1:0-4208 GCA_040004895.1 Rhodanobacter sp.
TCGAGCTTCTTTTCCTTCACCAGCTCGGCGATCTTCTCGATCAGGCGCGCCTTGTTCACCTGGTACGGCAACTCGTGGACGATGATCGTCTCGCGACCGTTCTTCTCGGTCTCGACCTCGGCTTTGGCGCGCACCAGGATGCGGCCGCGCCCCGTGCGGTATGCCTCGATGATGCCGGACGAGCCGTTGATGATGCCGTAGGTCGGAAAATCCGGGCCCGGAATGTGCTGCATCAGCTCGTCCACGCCGAGCGAGGAATCCTCGATCAGCGCCATCGTCGCCGCGATCACCTCGTTGAGGTTGTGCGGCGGAATATTCGTTGCCATGCCGACCGCGATACCGGCGGAGCCGTTGATCAGCAGGTTTGGCACGCGCGCCGGCAGCACCAGCGGCTCGTGTTCGCTCTCGTCGTAGTTCGGACCGAAATCGACGGTCTCCTTGTCGATGTCGGCCAGCAGCTCGTGTGTGAGGCGGGACATGCGCACTTCGGTGTAACGCATGGCGGCGGCATTGTCGCCATCGACCGAACCAAAGTTGCCTTGACCGTCGACCAGCAGGTAGCGCAGAGAGAACGGTTGCGCCATGCGCACGATCGCGTCGTACACCGACTGATCGCCGTGTGGATGGTATTTACCGATCACGTCGCCGACCACGCGGGCCGACTTCTTGTACGGCTTGTTCCACACATTGCCCAGCTCGTTCATCGCGAACAGCACGCGTCGATGCACGGGTTTCAGACCATCGCGCACATCCGGCAGGGCGCGCCCCACGATCACGCTCATGGCGTAATCGAGATAACTCTGGCGCATCTCGTCTTCGATGTTGACGCGAATGATTTCTTTGGCGAGTTCTGCCATGAATGAGCTTCCGTGATGACCAAAAGGAGCGCTGTCACCGGGTCCCGAGCTCGCGCGCTCAACGACCCGAATTCAACCTCCGGAGTGTAGCACGAATTCACTCAAAAAGGCAGTAATTAGTCATGTTGAATCAATGACTTACCGCGTCTTTGGGCGAGACCTGAAAAGCCTCCGGCTGGAACGGCGGAATCTGTCCGTCGCAGCCGCCGCCGAAGCGTTTTTTTTCGATGTCCCAGGGCTCTGCCGCAGCGCGAAGAAACGAGCTGTGATGTTCGCGCTACCAGCCGAACATGGCCTGCATGGCAAGACTGTTGGGACGTTCGATCACGCCGCGTTCGGTCACGATCGCATCGATCAGTTCCGCCGGCGCCACATCGAACACCGGATTCCATGCCTGTGCGCCCTGTACCACCGTACGCTGGCCAGCCATGCTCAAAAGCTCGGAAGGATCGCGCAATTCGATCTCGATCGCTTCGCCATCACCGGTTGCCATGTCGACGGTCGACGATGGTGCCACCACCATGAATTTCACGCCGTGGTATTTCGCCGCGATGGCCAGCTGGTAGGTGCCGATCTTGTTGGCGGTATCGCCGTTGGCGGCGATGCGGTCGGCACCGACGATCACCCATTGCACGGCGCCGGATTTCATCAGGTGCGCGGCGGCCGAGTCGGCAATGAGCTTTGCGGGAATGCCATCACGCATCAGCTCCCACATGGTAAGGCGTGCACCCTGCTGCCAAGGTCTGGTTTCTCCGGCATAGACGTTGACGATGCTACCCGCAGCGACGCCGGCCCTGATCACACCCAGTGCGGTGCCATAACCGGCGGTAGCCAGTGAACCGGTATTGCAATGCGTGAGCACGCCGGAGCCCGGTTTTATCAGCGAAGCACCGAGTTCGCCCATGCGGCGATTGGCAGCCAGATCCTCGTCCTGGATGGACTGGGCTTCGCGCAGGAGTGCATCGGCGTCGGCACCCGCGATCATGCGCTTCTTCATGCGGTCCAGCGCCCACATCAGGTTCACCGCAGTAGGCCGTGCACCACGCAGCATGGCGAGCACGATATCCATCGGAGCGCCCTGCTTCGCCGCCATCGCCACGCCCCAGGCTGCCGCAATGCCGATTGCCGGCGCACCGCGCACAGCCAGGTCGCGAATCGCTTCGGTCACGTCGGTGGCATCGCGACAATCGATCCAAACCTCCCGGTTCGGCAGGCAGCGCTGATCGAGCAGTCGCAGGTGATCACCCTGCCACTGCACGGCACGGATGGAGTCGTGGGTTTCCCCGGTCGACGGTGTGGTTGGAGTCATCGGCTCATACAAGGTTGGCCAGAGCGAGGGACGGATGGCGAGCGCTTGCCATGACTACATCCGGAGATTGCAGGTTCGACAATTCATCGCGAAGCACCGGCGCGTACACCCTCACCAGTCGCTCCGCGCCGCGGGCTTCACTGCCGCTGATGCAGCCATTGATGGATCGCCGGCGGTACCTCGCGCTGCGCGCGGCCGGAAACATAGATGCCGATGTGACCGCCTTTGAACGCCAGCGGGGTGTAGTCGGTGCTGCCGACATGCTTGCCCAGCGCACGCGAAGCATCTGGCGGCACCAGATGATCCTGCTCGGCGAAGATGTTCAAGACCGGTTGCGTGATCATGCCCAGGTCGACCGGATGGCCGCCGATCTCGAGCGTGCCCTTGATCAGCTTGTTGCCCTGGTAGAAATCCTTGATGAATTGGCGGAAGGCCTCACCGGCCTGGTCGGGCGAATCGAAGATCCAGCGTTCCATGCGCAGGAAGTTCTCCAGCTCGACTGGGTTGTCCAGGATGTCGACCATGCCGATGTATTTCTGCTGGTTCAGCCGCACCGGTTTCAGGGTGAGGTAGACATAGTTCATCAATCCGGCAGGGATGTTGCCCATGGTGTCGACGAACTGGTCCACGTCGAGGTTGCGTGTCCAGTGCGAAAGCATGTTGTCGGGCGTATGGAAATCCACCGGGGTCACCATGGTGATCAGATTCTTCACCTTGTCCGGGTGCAGCGCGGTGTAGCACAGCGAGAACGCACCGCCCTGGCAGATGCCGAGCAGATTGATCGCGTCGAGATCATGGCGCTTGCGCACGGCGTCGACGCAACGATCGAGATAGCCGTTGATGTAGTCGTCGAGTGTCAGCCAGCGATCGGCGCCATCGGGATAACCCCAGTCGATCAGGTAGACATCCTCGCCCTGTTCCAGCAGATTGCGCACCATCGAACGATCGGCCTGCAGGTCGGTCATCCACACGGTATTGACCAGTGCGTAGACGATCAGCAGTGGCGTCTTCGAAGTCTTCTCGCCGCCGGTGAAGTGCCAAACCTTCAGCTTGTCTTCGCTGTAGATCAGTTCGCGTGGCGTGTTTGCATACTCGGGCTCGCGGATAGTCCGCAGATGGCTCATACCCGCGGCAAGCTTGCGCTGGAAGCTGGCGATGTCGCCGAGGACGCGGGTCGGATCGATACGCAGTGGCGTGTACATGACGTCTCCTTATTTGCGCTTGCGCGGAGTGGCGCGCACGACCGCCGCAGGACCGGTTCTGGTCGACTTGCCCTTTCCGGCAGCAACCGGCTTCCTGGCTCGGGTATTGGCAGCTTTTGAAACAGCCTTCTTTACGGCCGTTGCTTTCGATTTCGGCATTGTGGCCGGCTTCTTCGTCGCAGCCACGGAAGCGGGGTTCGCGCTGGCGGCGAGCCGGCGCTTGACGGCATTCAGTTCGCGACGCAGTTCCGCGATTTCTCCGGCTTGCGTGTCGACCACTTTCGACTGGTTGCTGCGCAGATCGCGACGCAACTGCTGCAGGCGTTCGCCCAGGCTGGAAACCTCGCTGCGCGTCGGCACGCCGAGTTCCTTGCAGAGCTGTTCGGTCTTCAGCTGCTGCAGCTGCCGCACGCGCATCTGCGTGTTGACCATCTCTGCGTAAACCGCGCGAAATTCGTCGGATAGCGCAATCTCGGCGTAGGCCTCTTCGGCGGCGTCCACCCACAGATCGTACAAAGCTTTCAGCGAGTCGATCTGGCGCCCCGGCTCCGCATGCTGGGTCAATTTATCCTGCAGCTTTTCCATGCCTTGCGCGTTGGCGCGCTGAATCAGCGACTGGTAGCGCGCAGACGCCTGCATCGCAGCCATCACCGCGGCGGACAAGGTCTGTTGCTGCATCTGCTGTTCGCGGTTCAGGCCGAACGCCGGGGTTGCGCCTGCTGCACCCGGCACCTCGCCAAAGCCACCTTGTTGTGCGGCCTGCAGCCATGACTGCCACTGCCTGGCGAAACCTTCCGCTCCGGCACTGTCGATGCCGGCAAATGCCTGCGCAAAGGGCTG
>JBDTZX010000162.1:0-4204 GCA_040004895.1 Rhodanobacter sp.
CGCGCTCCAGCGCGCGCATTGATTTGTCGCGACCGACAAACAGCGGAATGACCATATGCGGATATACCACTACATCGCGTAGCGGCAGCACCGGCAGCGCGTCCATCGCAGCAGGAAGGGGGACATTCTTGGCCATGGACTATGGGTTTCCTGGGAATTCGGATCAGGCTCATCCCGACACTGCGCCGGGCACCTCATCAGGTCAAGTGGAGGCCATACGGCGCTCACTCAAGGCCTGTGGTTTGCTGAAAAGCAGAACGGCTCCGGTGGAGCACCGGAGCCGTCGCATGACAAATTGGGGGAATCAGGCAGCGTCGCTGCCACTATCACCCGCAACACGCTGCTGCAGATTTCCTCGATAGATCAGGTACGGCTCGGCATGACCGTCGATCACCGCGTCGTCGACAACGACCTTGCTGACGTGTTCCAGCGAGGGCAGCTCGTACATCGTGTCCAGCAGCACCTGTTCAAGGATAGTGCGCAGGCCACGGGCGCCGGTCTTGCGCTTCAACGCCTTTTTTGCGATGGCCAGCAGCGCCTCGGGGCGGAATTCGAGCTCCACCTCTTCCATCTCGAACAGCTTCTTGAACTGCTTGGTTACCGCATTCTTCGGCTCGGTGAGAATCTTCACCAGTGCCGGCTCGTCCAGCTCGTCCAGCGTCGCCACGACCGGCAGTCGTCCGACAAATTCCGGAATCAGACCGAACCGAACCAGGTCGGCAGGCTCGACATCCGACAACGTCTTGCCTAGGTTCTCGGTGCGTTCCTTGCTGCGGATCTCCGCGGAAAACCCGATACCGGTGGTTTCCGAACGCTGCTGGATGACCTTCTCCAGACCGGCAAACGCGCCGCCGCAAATAAACAGGATGTTCTTGGTGTCGACCTGCAGGAATTCCTGCTGCGGATGCTTGCGCCCGCCCTGCGGCGGCACTGAAGCCAGCGTGCCTTCGATCAGTTTGAGCAAAGCCTGCTGCACGCCTTCGCCGGATACGTCGCGGGTGATCGACGGGTTCTCGCTCTTGCGCGAAATCTTGTCGATCTCGTCGATGTAGACGATACCGGACTGCGCCTTCTCGACGTCGTAGTCGCACTTCTGCAGCAACTTCTGGATGATGTTTTCCACATCCTCGCCGACGTAGCCGGCTTCGGTCAGCGTGGTGGCATCGGCAATCGTGAACGGCACATTGAGCAGGCGGGCCAGAGTTTCAGCCAGCAACGTCTTGCCCGATCCGGTCGGGCCGATCAGCAGAATGTTGGATTTGCCCAGCTCGATGTCGTCACTCTTCTGACGCGATTCGATCCGCTTGTAGTGGTTGTAGACCGCCACCGCGAGTGCCTTCTTGGCGCGCGTCTGGCCAACGACATATTGATCGAGCGATTCGCGGATTTCCTTGGGCTTGGGCAACTGCGTGCGGCCGGAAGCGGATTTCTCCTCCAGCTCCTCGCGGATGATGTCGTTGCACAGCTCCACGCATTCGTCGCAGATGAATACGGAAGGACCCGCGATCAACTTGCGCACTTCATGCTGGCTCTTGCCACAGAAGGAGCAATAGAGAATCTTGCCGCTGTCGCTGGAACGCCCCTGCCGGTCGTCACTCATACTTTCGATCCCGCTGGTAAATCAGAATGCGTCGCGAGAATAACACAGGGTTCCGGGTCTGCCTGCAGACCGGAACCCTGTTCGCAACGCTCCGGTGCGCTTGAAAATCAGGCCGATTTCACCGTTTCGCCGGCGCGCTTGTCGAGCACCTCGTCGATCAGGCCATAAGCTTTGGCGTCCACTGCGTTCATGAAACGGTCGCGTTCCATGTCCAGTTCGATCTTTTCGATCGGCTGGCCGGTATGTTCGACGTAAAGACGGTTCAGGCGTTCGCGAATGTAGAGGATCTCGCGCGCCTGAATCTCGATATCGGTCGCCTGTCCCTGCGCACCGCCCGAAGGCTGGTGGATCATGATGCGCGAATTCGGCAGCGCGAAACGCTTGCCCTTGGCACCCGCCATCAACAGGAAAGACCCCATGCTGCACGCCTGCCCGATACACATGGTGCTGACGTTCGGCTTGATGAACTGCATCGTGTCGTAGATTGCCAGGCCGGCTGTTACCGCACCGCCCGGGCTATTGATGTAGAACTGGATGTCCTTGTCCGGATTCTCCGACTCCAGAAAAAGCATCTGCGCGACCAGCAAGTTCGCAACCTGATCGTTGACTTCTCCGACCAGGAAGATCACGCGCTCCTTCAGCAGGCGCGAATAGATGTCGTAGGAGCGCTCGCCACGAGCGGTCTGCTCGACGACCATCGGTATCAAATTGAGGTTCTGGATCTGATCCATGGCCATGTTTGCAACTCTCCGGTAGATAGGCCTGACGAAAAAAATCAGGCGGTGGTCGGGCGCATCACCTCATCGAAGCTCAGATCCTGTCGGGTGGTCGTCGCATGATCCGCCACCCACTCTGCCACCTGATCCTCGATGACGCGATTTTGCAGCCCAGACATCAATTGGGGGTCGCTATTGTAGAGTTCAATGACTTTCTCTGGCTCCTCGTACGTCGAAGCAATCGCGGCGAGCTGCTCGGCCACAAGTTTCCGGTCGATCTTGATTTCCTGCTTACGGGCAATCTCACCCATCAGCAAGCCGGCGATCACCCGCTTGCGGGCCATCGGCATGGCAGCCTCGATGAGTTGTGGCGGCGGCTGCTGGCCACGCGGCACGCTGCCGGCAGCCATGTTGCCGGCTTCAGACTGGATCATCAGTTTCGGCACGTCCAGCCCATCGTGCAGATTGGACAGCTTCTCTGCCACTTCGGATTTCAGGCGTGCCATCAACGCGGCCTTGAGCTCACGCTCGAGATTCGCGCGAACCTCGGTGCGGAATACCTCCAGGTCACCATCGGCGATCCCGAAAAGCTTGGCGAACTCGCCATCGATCTCGGGCAGCTTCGGCTCCTGCACCTTGATGATCTTGAAATCGACCTTAGCGATCTTGCCGGCAAGCTGGTCGTTGCGGAAATCTTCCGGAAAGGCAATTTCTGCCTCGAAGCTGTCGTCGGCCCTACGACCCACCAGTGCCTCATCCAGCGCCTTGAACAGATTGCCTGAACCGATCACGCTCCCGGCGCGCTCCAGCCCTTCCAGCGGAAAGCGGTAATCGTCCACCCGGGCCGAATACTCGAACATGACGAAATCGCCATCGATCGAGGTGCGCTCGGTCTCCTCGAAGCTGCGGCGCTGCAGACGCAGTGTTTCCAGCATCTTGTCGATGTCCGCATCGGTCACCACCGCCACCGGACGATTGATCTCGAGCGTGGCGACATCGACGACCGGAAATTCAGGCATCACCTCGAACGTTGCGGTGTACGCGATTTCACCGTCTTCCGGCTTGCCTGTGGTATTGATCGACGGATTGGCGATCGGCTGGAGCTTTTCCTGTTCGACTGCCTCACGCAATGTGCTGCCGATCAGATCGGACAACACTTCACCGCGAACCTGTGCACCAAAACGCTGCTTGATGACCGTGGTCGGAACCTTGCCCGGACGAAAACCTTTCAGACGGACCGTGCGCCCCATCTCGGCAATCCGCGCGCTCACCTGCGTTTCGAACCGCTCCGCGGGAAATTTGACCGTGAGCTTGCGCTCGAGCGTGCCGATGTTTTCAACCGAAACCTGCATGACGTCTCCTGGTACTACCTGGTGTTATGGGCCCGACAGGCGCCACGGCGACGACAGTCGCCTGCAAATGAAGAAAATCTCAGGCATGGTGCGAAAGGGGGGACTCGAACCCCCACGGGGTTAACCGCCAGAACCTAAATCTGGTGCGTCTACCAATTCCGCCACTCTCGCGTGCCAACCCTGCCCGACGTGCGTAACTGCCTCTAACGAAACGAATTGATTGTTCACCGGCGAATCCCGGCCCGAGTCGATCGGCATTTTTTGCTGCGCCCGTCTAAGTCGATGATTCCCTTGTACGAAAGCGGACCATTTTACGGTTGCCGGACCTCGCAGCACAAGCGCGCCAACCTAGCGATGGCGCTCGCTGGAGTCACTATCGCGTCCCGCAGCGCCGAATGCACCAAACCGTGCTGCGCCGGCCCTTGAAAACCCGACGACACAAAGCAAAACGCCGATCGCGTGCGATCGGCGTTCTGGCTTGTGGTGGGCCGTGAAGGATTCGAACCTTCGACCAATTGATTAAGAGTCAACTGCTC
>JBDTZX010000306.1:0-4197 GCA_040004895.1 Rhodanobacter sp.
TGTTTTTCATTGCTGTGCACCCCGTTCAATCTTGGCTCTTGCCGGTTGATGAATCCCCTGAAACAAATATGAAAACAACATCGGTCATACACGCGCGGGTCGGCATCGAAAACGAAGCCGGATCGAATCGACTTCATGACGTTGCGCTCCTTTCCCGTTGAACAGTCCGCGCAGCCAGCATCTCGGCAGATACGCCGGCATCCACCAGCGCCGTCGGTAACGGTCGGCCCAGTGCCAGATTCGCGCAGGCCTCACCCATCGCCGCGCACGTCTGGATGCCATAGCCGCCTTGCGCGGCAATCCAGAAAAATCCCGGCGCATCGGCTGCAAAACCACCGACCAGATCGCCGTCGGCGACGAACGAGCGCAGCCCGGCCCAGCTCCGGCGCGGGCGGCGGATCGTCATCGTGGTGGCTTCCTCGATGCGATGGATGCCAAGCGCGATGTCGTACTCCTCCGGCTGCACGTCATGCGGTTCGACCGGATCGGCGTTGACGCAGGACCCCAGCAACAGGCCTGCATCGGGTTTGAAATAAAAGGTTTCATCGAAGGCGGTGATGAACGGCCAGAGTGAGGCATCGACGTTGTCGGGCCCGTCGAATACGAAGGCCGATCGGCGTTTCGGTGTGATGCCGATCGGTAGCACACTCGCCATTGTCGCCACCTGATCGACCCATGCGCCGGCGGCGTTGAGAAGCAGCGGTGCACGGTATATCTGCTCGCCGGCATCGACTTGCCAGTCCTGTGCATTGCGGGTGATCGCGTGAATGTCCACGTTCAGATGCAGGCGCCCGCCGCGCGTGCGCAGCCCACGCAGAAAACCCTGATGCAGTTCGTTGACGTCGATGTCAGCGGCGTTCGGCTCGTGCAGGCCGATCTGCGCGAACTCCGGCTTCAGTACCGGCACGATCTCGAGAATTTTTTTCGTGTCCCGCAGTTCCAGTTCGGGGCTGAACAGCCGCATCGATTCGTACTGCGCGATGATTTCGTCGACTTCATCGGCCCTGCCAATGATGATGTTGCCGCGCGGCGCAAGAATCGGATGCTCCGCGAAACCTGCCGGCGGCTGCGACAGAAAGGGTCGCGACGCGCGAGACAGTGCGCGCACCTGCGGCGAGCCGTAGGTTTCGCTGAACAGCGCCGCGGAACGACCGGTGGAATGCATGCCTGCGTACGTTTCGCGCTCCAGCACCAGCACGCGCGCGTGCGGCGCCATGAAATACGCCACCGACGCGCCGGCAATGCCGGCGCCGATCACGATCGCATCGAAATGGGAGGGGGTCGCGCTCATGCCGTATCGCGCCTCGACTGATGGGCCACAACGCTGGTGGCAGTGAGATCGGCGGTGACGTTGCCCAGCGTCGCCAATGTGTCGGGCAACGTGTCGACCGCGAGCATCAGGCCCAGCGGCCCCAGCGGCAGACCCATCGACTGCGCCACTGGCAGGTTGGTGGCGATGAACGTGACCGCACCCGGCAGCCCGACCGAGCCCAGGCTGATCACCACCGCCAGCAGCGCACCCGTGATCAGCTGCGCCGCAGTGAGGTCGATACCGTAAGCCCAGGCGATGAACGCCGCCGAGGTCATGTACTGCACCGGGCTGGTGAGGCGGAACAGCGACACCGCCATCGGCAGCACCAGCGCGGTGACCGGCGCGGGGTAGCCGAGCTTGCGATCCGCGCTGTCCAGCATCGCCGGCAGCGAAGCCAGCGAGGATTGCGTGCTCACTGCCACCACCTGTGCCGGCAACAGCGCCGCGACAAAACGGCGGACGCGTTCGCCGCCGAAGAACACCGCCACCGGCAGCATCATCAACGCCACCGACAGGTACATCAGGCATTCGGTCAGCACGTACACGCCAAGCGCGCTGAGCATGCCCAGGCCAGCGCGTGCGCAGACCGAGAGAATCAGTGCGAACACACCCAGCGGTGCCGCCCATAACACCCAGCCCACGATCACGATCATCGCGTCGGCGATCGCCTGGAAAAATTCCACCAGCATGATGCGGCGCGCCGGCATGACCTGGGTCAGTGCAAACCCGAGGAACAGCGCGAACACCACCAACGGGAGCATCGCGCTCTGCGCCGCAGCCATGACCGCATTGCTCGGCACGATCGCCACCAGCGCATCGATCCATCCCACCGGCGCCACCTGCGCCGCAGGCAACACCGCCGCGTGATCCAGTGCCGCCGCCAGCGTCGGGTTGTGCGGAAACAGCCGGAACACCCACGGCGCCGCCAGCGCAGTGAACAGCGCACCCACGATCAACAGCACGATGAACACCACGATCGCCCGCCGTGCAATGCGCCCGGATGCCGCCGCGTCGGTTGCGGTGTTCACGCCGATCACCACCAGTGCCAGCACCAGCGGCACCACCGTCATCTGCAACGCGTTCAACCACAGTTTGCCGACCGGCTGCGCGACATTGGCGACTTCCAGCGCCAACGCCGGATGCCACGCAGTGAGCAACAGGCCGATGACAGCGCCTGCCGCCAGACCCACCAGTACGCGTGCCGTACGACTCATCGGGTGGCGCCCTGCGCGACGATCGGCAGCTTCCACTCACCGCGCACTTTCAGATAAGCACTCTGCGGCAGCAACACGAACACTGGTTTCTGCCGCGGCTTGAGCCACGCAACCAGCGTTTGCATCGTCGACGGCGTCATCGCGGTACAACCGGCGGTGGCGTCGGTCGGCGATTTCCACAGGTGACCGAAGATGCAGCTGCCGCCCAGCGGCTTCGCGTCGGGATTCTGCTCGATGTTGAATCCGAGCCGGTAACGCTGGTCGCCGTTGGCGTGAATGTCCCGGCGCATCGGTTCGGTGGAACCTTTCACCGCCGCCTCGCCGACCACCTTTGCGTCGACGATACGGTTGTATTGCGCGGCGCCGTTCACGTCCACGCAGTAGTCGGTGGCAGTCAGCGCGCGATACGGCATGGACGTATCGGCCTTGCCCGCGTAACCGAAGATCGTGCCAATGCGGAATACACCGGCCGGGCTGCGGTTGTCGCCCTCGCGCTTCACCGGGCCATCCGTGCGCGACGCATTCAGACCGAGTCCCCAGCCGGCACCTTTGCTGCCGATGGTCACCGGCGCGTCGATGCCTGCGGCCACCCAGCCATGTTTGCCGCGATTGAAAGTACGCAGCGTGCCGTGATCACTGTTCCAGTCCGCCACCGTGACCAGCACCAGCTGGCGCGATGACTGCCACGCCGCGGATTCGGCCGCATGCAGATCGCTGCCGATGCACGCCGCACAAATTGCCAGCGAGGCGATACCGGTAGCGATGCGCGAATGGAACGAACGTGAAAGAGGCATCTGGATTGGCCTTGAATGTTGATGGCAACTAGGGTTCGAGCATCAGCTGGATACGATCGAGATTCGCCACCAGCTGGGTATGGCGATCGTCGTGCCCCTCGCACAGCAGCACGAAAACGTTGTCCAGCAGATGCTGCAGTGCCGATTGATAAAGCAGCGGCTGGATGTACGGCAGCTCATCGTGCGCCGAGACCACCAGCGCGAGATCAGACAGCGTGCGCAGCGGATTGGGCGTGTGCCGCGTCACCGAGATCACCTTGCCGCGGCGCTCGCGGAAATAGCGGCTGATCTTGCACAGCGCCGGATGATTTCCATGCTCGGAAAACACCAGCAGCACATCGCCCTGCCCGGCAGCGGAAATGTTCGCGGTCATCCGCGCCGTGTCGAAGTTGTGCACGGTGAGAATGCCCAGCAACGACAGTCGCAGCGCAAAGTTGCGCGCATAAATGTCGTCCTCGCCCAGACCGATGATGAAGACCTTGCCGGCGCGGCCGGCGTGCTCGATGGTGTCGGCCACGTTCTGGATCACCGCGGGCAGATTGATCAGCCGGGTGGCTTCTTCCGCCTCCGATTTGCGTCGCCACAGGTTCTCCGCCAGCGACTCACCCAGCTCGCCGTTGGCCGAAGCCGTAACCTGCGGCGCGTCCCCGTTTTCGGCGCGTGCGTTGGCTTCGCCGACCGAGTACTTCAGATCGGGATAACCCTTGAAACCCAGCTTCTGGGTGAACTTGACCACGCTGGACTGGCTGATGCCCAGCGCGTCCGCGAGCTGCTGCGAGGAGTAATCGCGCAGCAGCTGCGCGTTCTCCAGGATGAAGTCGGCAATGCGCCGCTCCACCGCCGACATCTGGTCGCGTTCCGAACGGATTTTGACCAG
>JBDTZX010000059.1:0-14221 GCA_040004895.1 Rhodanobacter sp.
AGATCGTGCAGGAACGGCTGGAGCGCGAATACGATCTGAACCTGATCACCACCGCGCCGACCGTGGTGTACGAGGTGCTCAAGAGCGACGGTTCGATCCTGATGCTGGACAACCCGGCCAAGCTGCCGACCAACTCCAGTCTGGTGCAGGAGATCCGCGAGCCGATCATCGTGGCCAATATCCTCACGCCGCCGGATTACATCGGCAACGTGATCACCCTGTGCGAAGAGAAGCGCGGCGTGCAGCGCTCGATCCAGTACCTGGCCACGCAGGTGCAGATCAGCTACGAGATGCCGCTGGCCGAGGTGGTGATGGACTTTTTCGACCGGCTCAAATCCGTCTCGCGCGGTTATGCCTCGATGGACTATCACTTCGAGCGTTTCGAAGCCGGTCCGTTCGTGCGCACCGACGTGCTGATCAACGGCGAGCGCGTCGATGCGCTGAGCCTGATCCTTCATCGCAGCCACGCCGATCGCAAAGGCCGCGAGCTGGTCGAACGGATGAAGGACCTGATCCCGCGCCAGCAGTTCGACGTGGCAATCCAGGCGGCGATCGGTGCGCAGGTGATCGCGCGTTCCACAGTGAAGGCGCTGCGCAAGAACGTCCTGGCCAAATGCTATGGCGGCGACGTCAGTCGCAAGAAGAAACTTCTGGAAAAGCAGAAGGAAGGCAAGAAGCGCATGAAGCAGGTCGGCCGCGTGGAGATTCCGCAGGAAGCCTTCCTGGCGGTGCTGAAGGTGGACAAATAAATGCGATCAGCGATGATTCGTCAGGCAATCCGGAGTTAAACGCATGGAATTCGATTTTTCGGCGATTCTGCTCGGCCTCACCGTGCTGTTCGGCGTGGTATGGGGGCTAGACCGCCTGTTTCTGTACAAGAAGCGCAAGGCCCGTCTCGACGCAGCCGGCGCCGAGTACACCGATCCCGTGGCGGTCGACTGGTCGCGCTCGCTGTTCCCGGTGGTGCTGGTGGTGCTGCTGCTGCGCTCGTTCGTGGCTGAACCCTTCCGGATTCCGTCCGGTTCGATGATGCCGACGCTGGACGTGGGCGACTTCATCCTGGTCAACAAGTTTGCCTATGGCCTGCGCCTGCCGGCCTTCAACAACAAGTTCGTCAGTCTGGGTGAACCCAAACGGGGCGACGTGGTGGTGTTCCGGTTCCCGGGTTACCTGTGTCGCAACACCGATGGCGCGCTGGTCCGCGTGGGTGGCGACGAGAACAACGGCTCGCCGGCCGTCGGGACGGACGCGACCTGCCCGGTGCCGATGGTTCCGCTGAAGAACCAGAACTGGATCAAACGCGTCATCGGCCTGCCCGGCGATACGGTGGAAGTGCACGACAGCCAGATCACCATCAATGGCGTGCCGGTGCTGGCCGACGAGATCGGACCGTTCAAGGGCAATCCCGGACGCGATGAGGACGCCGACCTGCTGGGCAACGATGCGACCATCTGGAAGGAGCACCTGGGCAAGGTGGATCACCTGATCGCGCGGATGCCGACGCGGATGCCCACCAATCCGATTCCCAACGTGCTGGTACCATCGCTGGTCCCGAAGAACTGCTATCTGGTGATGGGCGACGACCGCGAAAACAGCACGGACGGCCGCTGGTGGGGTTGCGTGCCGGAACAGAATCTCGCCGGCAAGGCGTTCCTGATCTGGATGAGCTGGAAGGGTTGGGGTACCGGCGGCGTCGATTTCTCGAGGATCGGCACGGTTATCCACTGACCAGGCGGCGGCATCGCCTGTGCACAAAGCAGCCGACGGCGAGGGAAACCGCTGGCATAATCGGCGTGTCGGCGTGCCATCGGGTGGCCGGCTTGCCAATCCATGCATCCATGGACACGCCGCGCAAGCGGTCTAGCGAGGGGACTATGAAATCGAAGCAGTCGGGCGTCACCCTGATCGGGTTTTTGTTCATCATGGCCATCGTGGCCTTTTTCGGCTACATGGCCATGAAGCTGTTGCCGTCGTACTCGGAATTCATGGGCGTAGGCAAGGCCATGAACCAGATCGCCACCGCCGGTACCAATGGCAAGACGCTGGACGAGATCCGGCGCGACCTGATGTTCAAGATGGGGTTCCAGTATGTCGACGACGCCACCATCAAGCCGACCGACATCACCATCAAGCGCGATGCCGGCGGTACCAGCCAGCTGCAGGTGATGTACGACAAGCAGATTCCCTTCATGTACAACATCAGCTTCCTGCTGCACTTCCAGAAGGCCGTGACGTTGCAGGGCAATGTGGGCCAGTAATCCTTGAAGCTGCCTTATCGTTTTCGTGATCCGTTGCTGGGCGAGCTGGCGCTCACCCATCGCAGCATCGGCAAGCCGAACAACGAGCGACTGGAATTTCTCGGCGATGCGCTGCTGGGGGCGATCATCGCCGAGATGCTTTACGAAGTTCATCCGAAAGCCAGCGAAGGCGAGCTGTCGCGACTGCGCGCGCAGCTGGTCAATGGTCAGGAACTAGCGGCGGTGGCGCGCGAACTCGAACTGGGTGACGAGCTGAAGCTCGGGCCCGGCGAGTTGAAGAGCGGCGGCTTCCGGCGTGATTCGATTCTGGCCGATGCGTTCGAGGCACTGGTGGCCGCGGTCTACGTGGATGGTGGCTTCGACGCCTGCCGCACCACCGTGCGCGAACTGTTCAACGAACGGATCATCGGTCTGCGACGTTCCTCGAAGGATGCCAAGACGCGGCTGCAGGAGTGGCTGCAGTCCGGTGGCTGGCCGCTGCCGCAGTACGAGCTGACCGGCACGCACGGCGAGGACCACGCCAAGACCTTCGACGTCCGTTGCACCATCGGCCTGCCGCTGCCGCTTCGCGCGGATGCGACCGCCGGCAGTCGTCGCGCAGCCGAGCAGGAAACGGCCGATGCGGTGCTGAACCAGTTGCTGGAGCAGCGCCGCACACCCTGAAGCGGTGTTTTCCCTGCGCGCGTGCTGCCGCGGTGTCGCGGCCAACTTGCATCCCGCGACCATGCCATTCCGGCAAGGCACTACACTTGTCGTCCAATTTGCCGAGCACCACCTCATGACCCACGAACTGGAATCCGCCGCCGATGGCGCCGGCAGCCTGCCGCACGATGATTTTCGCTGCGGCACGGTGGCGCTGGCCGGCCGTCCGAATGTGGGCAAGTCCACCTTGTTGAATGCATTGATCGGCTTTCGCCTGTCGATCGTCAGCCCGCGGCCGCAGACCACACGTCATCGCATCCTCGGCATCGCCACCAGCAAGGCCGGGCAGATCATGTACGTCGATACGCCGGGCCTGCACCGTGGTGCCAAGCGCGCGATGAACCGCAGCCTGAATCGTGCCGCGCGTTCGGCGATCAGCGATGTCGATCTTGCCGTGCAGGTGATCGAGGCTGGCCGCTGGACCGATGAGGACGAGGCGTTGTACACCGCGCTGGTCGAGCAGTCGTCGCCACGCCTGCTGGTGATCAACAAGGTCGACTTGAACAAGGACAAGACGGTGATGCTGCCGTTCGTGTCCGAGCTGGTGAGCAGGCACAGCTACGACGAAATCCACTATGTCAGCGCACTCAAGCAACAGGGCCTGAAAGAACTGGAGCAGGGCATCCTGAAACGCCTGCCGGTCAACCCGCCGGTGTATGGCGAAGACGAAATCACCGATCGCAGCGAACGTTTTCTCGCTGCCGAAATGGTGCGCGAGCAGCTGATGCTGCGGCTCGACCAGGAACTGCCGTACGCGACCACGGTCGAGATCGAACAGTTCAGTGACCGACCCGACGGCATCGCCGAAATCCACGCGATCATCTGGGTCGAGCGCGACGGCCAGAAGGCCATCGTCATCGGCAACGGCGGCGCCCAGCTCAAGGCTATCGGCAGCAGTGCCCGGCGTAACATGGAACGCATGTTCGAGCGCAAGGTATTTCTCAAGCTGTGGGTGAAGGTGCGCGAAGGCTGGGTCGACGACGAGAACATGCTGAAGAAATTCGGCTATACGGATTGAGTGCGGGGAACGGGCAACGGAGAACAAAAGCGTAAGCTGTGATGCTCCGGCCGTTCTCGCTTTCCCGTCCTCCTCAGCCGATCCATGCGCATCGAGCAACAGCCCGCCTTCGTCCTGCATTCGCGTCCCTATCGCGAGAGCTCACTGCTGCTCGAATGCCTGACCCGCGATCTGGGTCGAGTGGGTGTGGTGGCGCGCAGCGTTCGTGGCGAACGGGCAAGACTGAAGCGGGCGCAGCTCGAGCCGTTCCAGCCGCTGGCGCTGGACCTGCTGATGCGCGGCGAACTGGCCACGCTGACCGCGCTCGAAACGCTCGGCACACCATGCCGACTGCCCGGCAACGTCGGGCTTTCCGGTCTCTACCTCAACGAACTGGTGGTCCGCCTGACCGAGCGACAGGACCCTTTTCCGCGGATCTATGACGCGTATGCGCTGACATTGGTGCGGATGGCTGGCGGCGAATCGCTGGCATGGAGCCTGCGTCGCTTCGAGCGTGACCTGCTCGAAGCGCTGGGTTACGGCCTGCAGCTGCAATTCGACGCCGAAAGCGGCGAACCGCTGCTGCCCGACGCGCATTACCGCTATGCGGTCGAACACGGTGCGGTCCGCTGTGTGGCGGAAAGCGCACGAGCCATGCGCGGCAGCGACCTGCTGGCGCTCGGTCAGGACGACATGCCCGACAATCGCGGCCTCAAGTCGTTGCGTGACCTGATGCGCGAAGTGATCCGCTTCCATCTCGGCGGCGGCGAGTTGCGCGCATGGCGGGTGCTGTCGATGGCGGGATCGCGCCCATAGTTTTCTTCAGCGATCGAGCGCCTGCAGTGTTGCGCGCAGTGCCGTGCGGAAACGCGTCAGCGATATCGTTGCCGTTGCCGCAAGCTGGCGCTGAAGCACCACCACCTGGGCCGACAGTGCGTTCGCGCCGCAGAAGCCGCAGGACGAGCGCAGTCGATGCAGCCGTTCGCCGAAGCCGACACGATCCTGACTCAGCTGATCCAGTTCGCGTTCGAGCTGGATCAGCTCATCGCGCAACAGCAGGCGCATCGCGCGCATCGTGACGATGTTGCCGGTGGTCGTCAGCGCGGCGTCATCATCGAGCAGCGGGACACCGTGCCGTCCCGGCTGCAGCAGGCCGAGAATCCGCTGCAGATCCATCAGGCCGCACGGCTTCAGCAGCAATTCTCCGAAGCCCGCGGCAAACAATGACTGACGAACATCCGCACCGAGCTCGGCGCTGCTGGCCACGGCAAGGCTGTCGCGAGAGGCGGCCTGCGGGTCATCGCGCAACTGCGTGAGAATCTGAAGTGCGCCTGGCCCGGGCGGCATCTGGCAGTCCAGCATCAGCAGATCGAAGGTTTCGCTGCGCGCGCGCGCGAGGGCGGAGCTGCCGTCGGCATGGGATTCCACTGCGGCGCCCAGCGACTGCATTCCGTCGTACAGAAAGCGACAGCTGGCCGGATCGTCGTCGGCCAACAGTACGCGTGGTTGCGGCATGGGGGCTGGGTGCGAAGGCGGCAGGGCGTGCGGCTGGGGCATGACGAAATCCGTATCGTTCAGCTGACTTTGGCAGAATGGCCGTACATGCGTTTCACATCAAGACATCTTTTGGGATATGGCCTGTTGCTGATGGGTCTGGCATCAGTGATGCCGGCGTACGCCGATGTATGGATCGCGGCGCGCTCGGTCACTGTACCCGGCGTGCACTTGCAATCGATGTCGACGCGGATCGGCGTGGACGATGCCGGCGGCCTGCATCTGCAGTTGCGTGTCGCCCAGGCCGACATCGCCGCGATGGGCTGGCACCGTGTCGGTCTGGTGCTTGACGGCAATCTGCAGCGCGATGGACAGCTTCGCTGGATCTTCGACGGCAGCGTGCGCGTGGCCGGTGCGCCGGGCGGCGCGCTCGGCAATTCGCATGCGCGGATCGTGTTGAGCGATCTGGAAAATACCTTGCAGGTCGACCTGACGCAGGACAAGACGCTGGTGACGGCGGCGCTTCCAATCGATCAGCCAACGCATGCCCGGATCCACCTGAAAAACCTGCCGGCCGGGTGGCTGCAGGGTCTGCTCGGCACGGTATGGTCAGGCCGCCCCACCGGTGGTCAACTGGATGCCGATCTCGCGCTGGATGTGCACGGCGCCGGGATCCAGTCGTCCGGCCAGTTCAACCTGAGCAGCGTGGGTTTCGATACGCCCGCAGGGAATCTGGCCGGCCAGGGCCTGAGCGGCAGCGGCCAATTCGGTCTCGACAGTACCGACGGTCCGGTGCAGATCGACCTCGATGCGGTTCTGCATGGCGGCGAAGTGCTGCTCGGGCCGATCTACGCCAGCTTGCCGAAGCAGCCCGTGCAACTGGGGCTGCACGCGACTGCCCAGCACGGTGGTTTCGAGCTGACCCGTTTGCGCGTGAGCGATGCCGATGCGTTGCAGCTCGATGGTGCGCTGGCACTCGACGCGAGTGGCAATCTGCAGAAACTGAAGTTGAATCACCTTCACGCCAGCTTTCCCGCCGCGTACCAGCGCTACGGCAAGGCGTGGCTGGGCACGCTGGGTCTGCGCGACGTCAACATCAGCGGCCAGTTCAGCGGCAGCCTGGATCTGCGCGCCGATGGCCCGCACAGTTTTGCTTTCAGCACGGACGGTCTCGACCTCACGGATGCGGATGGCCGTCTGGCCCTCGACGGCCTGCGCGGCGGACTGGACTGGTCCGCGCAGGGCGATCGTCCCGCGACCCAACTCGGCTGGCGCGGGCTCAAGTTCTATCGGGTGCTCAACGGTGCGGCGCAGTCGCAGTGGCAAAGTCGCAACGGCGTGCTCAGCCTGCAGCAACCGCTGGAGGTGCCGGTGCTGGGCGGCCGGTTGCGGGTCGCCCAACTGGAATGGAAGCCTGCCGCCGCCCGGGGAGAGCGACTGGAAACCTCGCTGGCACTGATCGGGATCGACATGGCCGCGTTCAGTCGTGCGATGGGCTGGCCGGCGTTCCCGGGTACGCTCGGTGGCGCGGTGCCCTCGCTACGCTGGATCGATGACCGTTTCGAATTGCAAGGTGGACTGTCGGCCAGCGTGTTCGGAGGTTTTGTCGACTTCACGCAACTCTCGCTGCAGCAACCGTTCGGTCCGAGCCCGGTGCTGAGCGGGGACATCCATCTGCAGAAACTCGACTTGGCGGCGATCACCAGCGTGTTCGATTTCGGCAGCATGACCGGCTCGCTGGATGGCCAGGTCGGTGACCTGCGACTGGTCAACTGGAACCCGGTCGCATTCAAGGCAAGCCTGCTGGCCGGCAACGGCGGACGCATCAGCCAGCGCGCGGTCAACAACCTCACCACGGTGGGTGGCGGCGGCGGTGGCGGCATCGCTGCCGGTCTGCAGGGTGCGGTGCTGAAACTGTTCAAGACCTTCGGCTACAAGCGCATCGGGCTGAACTGCACGTTGCAGGGATCGGTATGTCAGATGAGCGGGCTGGAACCCGACGGCGACGGCTACACTATCGTCGAAGGCAGTGGCTTGCCGCGTCTGCAGGTGGTCGGGCACCAGGCCCAGGTCGACTGGCCTACGCTGGTCCAGCGACTGCGCGATGCCATCAACGGGGCAGCGCCGGAAATTCGCTGACTGACCGCTTCATCCTGATCCACTGATCACGTTCCGACACTGGAGTCTTTCATGCGCAAGCTCGTCCACGTCATCCTGACCTCGCTGGCCGTGGCGCTGGTTGGCTGCGTCACCATCAACGTGTATTTCCCTGAGGCCGCGGCGCAGAAAGCGGCGGACCAGTTCATCGGCAATGTGCTCGACGATCCGGGGCAGGCCACTACGCCGCCGGCAAGGGACCCGAAGCCCGCGCCGCAATCTCACAATCCGCCCTCGGCGATGCTGCTGGATCTGCTGATTCCTTCGGCGCAGGCGGCGGATGCCGCGCCGAACCTGCGCATCCAGACCAGCACCAGCGAGGCGATCCGCGGCCGCATGCAGGGTCGCATCCGCGGTGCGCTCGGCGCGCTGCTGGACAGCGGCGCGGTGGGTTTCACCAGCGACGGCATGGTGGCGATGCGCGATGCGGCCAAGGTCCCGCTGGCCCAGCGCGCCGAGGCCAGTGCCATCGTGGCCGACGAGAATCGCGACCGCGCCGCGCTGTACTCGGAAATCGCCAACGCCAACAATCATCCGGAATGGGCAGCGCAGATCCGCGCCACCTTCGCCAAGGGCTGGATCGAGAAGGCGCGCGCGGGCTGGTACTACCAGAACGCCGCGGGCTCCTGGCAGAAGAAATAGCCGGCATGGGCGGTCGCCGGATCGATCTGTGATAATCGGCGGCCAGCCATTGCCTGCCGCCTGACCCGCTCCCATGTCCCGATCCAACTCCGTTTCTCCGCTACCGTTTGAAGCGGTCATCAGCGATCTCAGCCATGACGGTCGCGGCGTGGCGCGTGTCGATGGCAAGACCGTGTTCGTCAGCGGCGCGCTGCTGGGCGAACGCGCGATGCTGCGCCTGCGCAAGCGCCATCGACGCTTCGACGAAGCGGAGGTGGTCGAGCTGCTGGAGCGTTCGCCGCACCGCGTCGAGCCGCGCTGCCGGCATTTCGGCGAGTGCGGCGGCTGCTCGTTTCAGCATCTGGTCGTGACATCGCAGATCGCGGTCAAGCAGCGCGTGCTGATGGAGAATTTCGAGCGCATCGGCAAGGTCGAACCGCAGCACTGGCTGCCGCCGCTTGCCGGCGAAGCGTGGGGCTACCGACGCAAGGGCCGGCTGTCGGTGCGCAACGTGCTGAAGAAGGGTCGCGTGCTGGTGGGTTTTCGCGAAGAGGAAAACCCGCGATTCGTCGCCGACATCCAGCACTGCGAAGTGGTGCATCCCGCGTTGGGCCCGAAGATCGGCCTGCTGGCCGACATGCTCAACGGCATGGACGCCGCCAGCGACATCCCGCAAGTCGAATTCGCCGCCGGTGACGACACCATGGCGCTGGTGTTCCGGCACATGCAGCCGCTGAGCGAACGCGACACCGCCACACTCATCGGCTTCGGCCAGCAACACGAAATGGCGATCTACCTGCAGCCCGGTGGCAACAGCAGCGTGCATCCGTTGTGGCCGGATCATCCGCGTCTGGCCTTCCGCATCGGCAGTGGCGATGCGCAGATCGACGATGTCGAACTGGAATTCGAGCCGCTGGATTTCGTGCAGGTCAATGCCGACATGAATCAGCGGATGCTGGCACGCGCGATCGAACTGCTCGATCCGCAGCCGTCCGATCGCGTGCTCGACCTGTTCTGCGGCCTCGGCAACTTCACCTTGCCGATCGCGCGTCGGGTCGCGGAAGTGGCGGGCGTGGAAGGCGAGCACGGCCTGGTCGAACGCGCTGCGCAGAACGCCATGCGCAACGGCATCGACAACGCGAAGTTTCATGTCGCCAACCTGTTCGAGGACCAGCGCGGCGCCGACTGGGCCAGGCAGCCGTGGGACAAGTTGCTGCTCGACCCGCCGCGGGCCGGTGCCGACAAGGTGTTGGAGTATCTGCCGCACAAACAGACCCGGCGCATCGTGTATGTGTCCTGCCATCCAGCTTCGCTGGCGCGCGATGCCGGCATCCTGGTGAACCAGCATGGCTTCACGTTGGTGTCGGCGGGTGTGATGGACATGTTTCCGCACACTGCGCACGTCGAATCGATCGCCCTGTTCGAACGATGAAGATCGAGATCGAACGCAAGTTTCTGCTGCACGACGACAGCTGGCGTTCGGGCGTCGAGCAAAGCGATCGCATGGCGCAGGGCTATCTGGTTGGCGCCCAGGCGCTGCGCACCGGTGCCGCGCGCGCTTCGGTACGTGCGCGCATCGCCGGCGATCGCGCGTGGCTCAACATCAAGGCGGCCACGCCCGGCATCGCGCGCGCCGAGTTCGAATATTCCATTCCGGCAGACGATGCACGAACCCTGCTTGATAGCCTGTGCGATGGTGTGCTGGAAAAGACGCGTCACCACGTGCGTGTCGATGGCGTGCTGTTCGAGATCGATGAATTTCTCGGCGACAACGCCGGGCTGATCGTGGCCGAGGTCGAACTGCCGGCGGTCGATGCGCCGTTCCCGCATCCGTCATGGCTGGGCCGTGAGGTCAGCGCGTTGTCCCGCTATTACAACGTCAACCTGATCGCCCATCCGTACCGGCAATGGTTGCCGGCCGAACGCGCAGCCGAGGATGCCGCATGTTGATGATCGGTGTAGCCGGTACCGAACTGGCCGAACGCGAAAGAGGCTGGCTCGGCGCCGATGGCGTCGCCGGCGTGCTGCTGTTTGCGCGCAACTACCGCTCACGCGAGCAGCTGATCGCGCTGTGCGAATCGATCCGTGCTGCCGGCGGCGAGGATCTGCTGATCGCGGTCGATCAGGAAGGTGGACCGGTGCAGCGTTTCCGTGAGGGCTTTACGCGCTTGCCGGCGCTGGCGTCGATTGGCAGGGTCCACGACCGCGATCCCGACGAGGCGGTGCGGCTGGCGGAAGAACACGCATGGGTGATGGCCAGCGAGCTGCGCGCCAGCGGCGTCGATTTCAGTTTTGCGCCGGTAGTCGACCTGGCCCGCGGCAACGCGGCGATCGGCCTGCGCGCGTTCCACGCCGATCCGGCGGTCACCGCCGAACTGGCGCAGGCCTACGTGCGCGGCATGCACCTGGGCGGCATGGCCGCGGTGCTCAAGCATTTTCCGGGACACGGCTCGGTGGCCACGGATACGCACAAGGCCACGGCCATCGATCCGCGCAGCCTCGACGAGATTCGTCGCGATGATCTGCTGCCGTTCGCCGAGTGCATCGAGGCACGGGTCGAGGCGGTGATGATGGCCCACGTGATCTATCCGGCAGTGGACGCGAAACCCGCCGGCTACTCGCGCATCTGGATCGAGCAGATCCTGCGCGGCGAACTGGGCTTTGCCGGCGCGGTGATCAGCGACGACATCAGCATGGCTGCCGCCGGTGCCGCCGGCAGTGTGGGCGAGCGTGTGCTTGCCCATCTCGCTGCCGGCTGCGATCTGGTGCTGGCGTGTTTTCCCGATGTGGTGGAAGAAGCGCTTGTCGCCGTGCGTGATTCGTCGAGGATGCTGCCGCCACAGCTTGCCGCCCTGCGTGGCGAGCTCACCGCCGGCTGGGCCGGTCTCGCCGACAACCCCCAGCGTGACCGTTTCGCTGCCCGCGTCACCGCCTTGCATGACGACCAGGAAACCACATGACCGTTCCGACTCCCTTGCTTGCCGACGTCCTGGTCGATGCGGATCTGCTGCACGATCGCAGCGATCTGGAAATCGTCATCGCCAACATGGGTCGACAGATCGACGTCGCACTGAATGGCGAACGCGCCGTATTTCTCACCGTGATGAACGGCGCGCTGATCTTCGCCGGACAGCTGGCGCTGGCGATCCGCACCGATCTGGAATTCGACTACGTGCACGCGACGCGCTATCGCGGCGCCACCTCCGGCAGCGAGCTGCACTGGCTGCGCGAGCCGCAGGTATCGCTGGTCGATCGCGTGGTTCTGCTGGTGGACGACATCCTCGACGAAGGCCACACGCTGAAGGCGGTGCGCGAGGATTGCTATCGCCGCGGTGCACGCTGCGTGCTGATCGCCAGCCTCTGCACCAAGCGTCACGACCGGTTGGTCGAGGGCATCGCGGCCGACTTCAACGGCGTCGAACTGCCGGACCGCTACGTGTTCGGCTATGGCATGGACTACCACGAGCAGGGCCGCAATCTGCCCGGCATCTTTGCGCTGAAAGAAAGAAGCGGTAACAAGGAAATCTGAAATTTTGCCCCTCCCCCTGCTTGCAGGGGAGGCTGGGAGGGGGTAAAGCTCTCGCCTGTCTTTGCTGACCAGGAGCAACCCCTCCCCAACCCTCCCCTGCCAGCAGGGGAGGGAGTAAAGCCGGCGACTCGTCCTTCTGGTTTCGCTGCACATTGGTTTCAGCTCGCAAACGGATCACCACCATGCCTCACCCCGACCATACCTCCATCGATCTTGCCGTCATCGGCGGCAGCGGGCTGTACACGTTTTCCGGACTGGAAAACATCGAACGTCGCCGCATCGACACGCCCTATGGCGAAGCCTCCGGCGATGTCGTCATCGGTGATTTCGCCGATCGGCGTATCGCATTTCTTGCGCGGCATGGCGAAAACCACAGCCTGCCGCCGCACCGGGTCAACTATCGCGCCAACCTGTGGGCACTGCACAGCCTGGGCACGCACCGGGTGATCGGCATCAATGCGGTCGGCGGCATCCGTGGCGACATGGGGCCGCGAGTGCTGGTGGTGCCGAACCAGCTGATCGACTACACCCACGGCCGACTCACCAGCTACTGCGATGTCGAGGGCGCCGAGGTCAGGCACATCGATTTCAGCGAACCGTACACCGAGTCGTTGCGCCAGCGCCTGCTCGCCGCCGCGCGCGACGCCGACATCGCAGTGATCGGAGCTGGCTGCTACGGCGCCACCCAGGGGCCGCGACTGGAGACCCGCGCGGAGATCGCGCGAATGAAGCGCGACGGCTGCGATCTGGTCGGCATGACCGGCATGCCCGAGGCAGCGTTGGCACGCGAACTCCAGCTCGAATACGCGTGTCTGGCGCTGGTCGCGAATTTCGCCGCCGGTTGCGGCGACGAAGCGGAAATAAGCATCGAAGAAATCTTTGCGCATCTGGCGGCGGCGACCGCCGAAGTGCCGCGCATCCTGGCGGCGCTGCTCAAAAGCTGAGCAGGCGGTCCGGTTTTCATGATCGCGACGCCGCATGCATCTTGCGCCGCGGCTTCACATGTTGGTACTTTTCCGCGGTCAGGCGGCGAGCCGGGGGAGCTGGTTCTGCACGAAACCTGGCGCTCCATTCCATGGATCCAGAGGTTCAGGCGATGAGTTTTGGTACGGTCAAATGGTTCAACGACGCCAAGGGTTTTGGTTTCATCTCGCCCGAGGACGGCGGGGCGGACGTGTTCGTCCACTTCTCGGCGATCACCAGCAAGGGCTTCCGCAGCCTGCAGGAAGGCCAGCGCGTGCAGTTCGAAGTCACCCAGGGGCCAAAGGGCGCCCAGGCGTCGGGTGTCGAAGTCGCTGCCTGATCCACTGGCGTTGTGATGCAAAAACGAACCCCGCACACTGTGCGGGGTTTTTTGTCTTGACGGCACGGAGAATGGCATGACCGATCGCAGAAATTTCCTCAAGGCGTCGCTGCTCGGCGCCTCGGCCTCGGCGCTTGCGTGGGGTAGCAAGCTGGTGGCTGCAGGCCAGCCGCTCGCCACGCGCAAGACCACCGGCGCGCGCGTGGTCTCTACCTGGGATTTCGGCGTGGCGGCGAACCGGGCAGCGTGGACCGTGCTGGGCAACGGCGGTCGCGCACTGGACGCGGTCGAGAAGGGCGCCCAGGTGCCCGAGTCCGACCTGAAAAACCACAGCGTCGGCAAGGGTGGTTATCCCGATCGCGATGGCCACGTCACGCTCGACGCCAGCATCATGGACGCCGACGGCAGCTGCGGCGCGGTCGCGGCGCTTGAGTACATCGAACATCCGATCTCCGTTGCACGGCGGGTGATGGAGCGCACGCCGCACGTGCTGCTGGTCGGCGAGGGCGCGCTGCAATTCGCACTGGAGCAGGGCTTCAAGAAGCAGAACCTGCTCACGCCGGAGTCCGAAAAGGCCTGGCACGAGTGGCAGAAGACCGCGCACTACCAGCCGTCGATCAACAGCGAAGTGCACGACTACGGCAAGGGTGGCGCCACCGGCATGCCCGGCGGCGCGCACAACCACGACACCATCGGCATGCTCGCGATCGACGCGCACGGGCGGCTGGCTGGTGCCTGCACCACCAGCGGCATGGCGTGGAAGATGCGCGGTCGCGTCGGCGACAGCCCGATCATCGGCGCGGGCCTGTATGTGGACGGCGAGGTCGGCGGTGCCACCTCCACCGGTGTCGGCGAGGAAGTGATCCGCAATGCCGGCAGCTTTCTGGTCGTGGAATTGATGCGCCAGGGACGCTCCCCGCAGGAGGCGTGCAAGGAGGCGGTCATGCGCATCGTCAAACGCCGACTGGAAGCATCCAGAACCATACAGGTCGGCTTCCTGGCGATGAACCGCAACGGTGAAGTCGGTGCCTACGCGATCCAGCATGGCTTCGCCTATGCCGTGTGCGACGCGCAGAAGCAGGACCGCCTGATCCCGTCGCAGAGTGTCTACACCACGAGCTACTCATGATCCTGGAAATCGCCGCCAACTCGGTCGCCTC
>JBDTZX010000140.1:0-14201 GCA_040004895.1 Rhodanobacter sp.
GCGCGGTGGCCGGCGTGCTGCGGGTGACCGAGCAGGGCGAAGTGATCCATCGCAAGTACGGCATCCGCGCGCTGGCGCTGCGCAATCTGGAACAGACTGTCGGCGCGGTGTTGCGTGCATCATTGCGTCCGCGCGACATCGAGCCGCGCGAAGAACGCTGGCGCGAGCAGATGAATATGTTGTCGACGAGCAGTCGCAGAGCGTATCGCGCATTCGTCGAGCATCCGCAGTTTGTCGACTATTTCCGTACCGCCACGCCGATCGACGTGATCGAACGGATGACCCTGGGTTCGCGCCCGGCCAGTCGACGCAGCATGCGCGGTGTGCAGGACCTGCGCGCAATTCCGTGGGTTTTCGCGTGGACCCAGTGCCGTTCGATCCTGACCGGCTGGTACGGCCTTGGCAGCGCCCTGGAGCAGGGTGTCGAGGCGTTTGGCGAGGCGGCGCTGACCGAGATGGCATGTGAATGGCCGTTCTTCAGCAACATGCTCGACGACGTGGAAATGGTTCTGGCCAAATGCGATCTGGACATCGCCGAGGCATTCTCGAAGCTTTCCGGCCCGTTGCACGCTGAATTCTTTGGCCTGATCCGCGACGAGTTCGGGCGCACGCGCCACTGGGTGCTGAGGCTCAAGGGCGTCGACGATCTGCTGAAAGGCGATCCGCGCCTCGCGCGATCGATCCGACTGCGCAATCCCTATGTCGATCCGATGAGCCTGCTGCAACTCGACCTGCTGCAACGCTGGCGCGCCGGCGAAGGCAAAGACGACGCGCTCTTGCGCGCACTGGTGGCCTGTGTCAACGGCGTCTCCCAGGGCTTGGAAAACACAGGATGAGAATCGCCAACATGAAGATGCTCCATGTGCTCGCGCTGGGCTTGCTGCTTGCCGCTACCCTCAGCCCTGCGGCGATGGCGGTGGATTCGGGCGTCATGCGACCGTCGGACAGGACGACTGCTGAAAAATTTCTGCGCGGCATCTACGCCAACTACCGCGCGGATGGCAAAGGCGTCAACAACACGGATGTTTACGAGACCTCGTTGCTGGCATTGATGGCCGCCGATCAACAGGCGGCCAATGGCGAGATCGGATACCTCGATGGTGATCCGTTATGCGATTGCCAGGATTTCGATATTCGCGACGTGAAACTCGCCATCAAGCCAGCTGACCACGACCGGCTTGATGCCACGGTATCGTTCCGCAATTTCGACGAGCATCGGTCGTTGCATCTGCTCCTGCTTCGGTCTGCGCACGGCTGGCGCGTGTTCGATGTGCTGTCGAGCGATGGCAGTCTGCGTACGGCGCTGCAGAACCACTTGAAGACGCTCAAACACTGAGCGCGTCGTGATCGACGGCTGTTTCCAGGGCAGCGTGCAGCGCCGCGATGCGTTTCGGTCGCGGCAAGCGCTTCCAGGCGATTTCCAGGCGCAACGCCGCGCTTTGGTCGGTCACCCATACCCAGCCGAGCAATTTCTGAGGTGGATTGGAACGCGTGAAGCGCGCGCCCTTGCCGGCGAGGTGCTTGGCATAGCGGCTTTCGGGATCGCGGGCGATGCCGGTATAGACGCGGCCGTCGACGCATTCGAGCAGATACACGGCCCATGCGCCGTCACTCGGTGCAGGGCCTTCGACTTTCACCGGCTCAAGCCCACTCGGTCAGACCCTCGATTTCGTTGAGCCGCTTCCACGATGGCCGCGTTTTCATCAGGGTGATGAACTCAGCCAGATGCGGCCAGTCGGTGGCCGGGTGCGGCATGTTGCGCGACCAGCGCATCAGCATCAGGGTGTAGAGATCGACCACACTGAACTGCTCGCCCAGCATGTACGGGCCATGTGCGGCCAGGTGTGCGTCAATTTGGGCGAGACACTTCTCGATGCCCGCACGGGCGACCACCTTGACCGTGTCGGAAGCATCCGCGACGTGTTCGGTCGGATAGAACCAGTGGCGGAAAAACGGCTGCAGCGCATGAGCCAGGTAGAACATCCACTGCAGGTAGTCGGCACGCTGCGCGCTGCCAGGCGCAGGCGCCAACTGACGTTCGGGGTGCCGCTCCGCCAGCAGCATGGTCATGGCTGCGGCCTCGGTGTGCGGAACGCCATCGACCATCAGCGTGGGCACCAGTCCGCGCGGATTCAACGCGAGATATTGGGCACTGCGTTGCTGGCCCTGGTCGACATCGACGAGCTCCAACACATGCGGCAAAGCGCTTTCGAGCAGGACGAGATGTACCAGCATGCTGGCGGTGCCGGGACTGTAGTAGAGCTTGTACATGGCAGCATCCGGAGTCAGGACTGCAGATGATAAACCGCGCGCTCATCCCGATGACGTTCTCGCGCTTGGCTGACGTTGCTGCGTTCGGGCAATTCCTGCAAGTCACTGGCAAACCGGCAGCTTGCGAGTGGCGGCCGTTCGCCCGGAACGGCATCGTCACGCAATCTTCATCCAAATAATGAATTCAAGCTGAACAGATGAGCGAATCTCTGCGTCTCAGGCTGCCCGGCTGCGTACCTCCCTGTGAGTTATCGCGGAAGGCGAAGTTGGCGAAGGGGTCGAAGAGGAAAACGAAACCCGTACAGCTGCCCGATCCTGTCAGGCGGTCAGAGAAACGCGGGATTTTAAAGCTCTCATCGAGCCAATTGCAGGAATGGAATCGCTCCAAGCCGTCGTGAAGTGAATTCGGCAGCAGGCTGAATAAAAGCTTCAAGGCATTGAAACACCACATGCGTGTCCAGGGAATTCTCATGAAATTGAAACTGAAACCGATCGTCCTGATGCTGGGACTTCTACCGACCATCGTCATGGCTTCCAGCCATCGCGAGGCGCCATTCATCAGCACCATGCCCCAGCTCGATGCCAGCGACTTCTACATGTTCATGAGCTACGAGCAGAATCGAAACAACTATGTGACCCTGCTGGCCAACTACAACCCGTTGCAGGATGCCTATGCCGGCCCGAACTTCCATGCTCTGAGCGATCGCGCGATCTACGACTTCCGAGTCGACAACAACGGCGATGCAAAGGCGGACCTGACCTTCCGTTTCACCTTCACCAACACCTACAACAAGCTCGCTGTGCCCACCGGCGCCAGCACGCCGACCACGGTGCCGCTGATCAACATTGGCGCGTTTTCCGCCAGCGACCAGAGCAACCTGAACCTGACGCAGACGTATCAGGTGCAGCTTTTCAAGAATGGCATGTCTCCCGGCGCAGCAGTGACCAACAGCGTCGGTGGATCGGCCACGTTCACCAAGCCGATGGACAACATCGGCAACAAGTCGATCGCCGACTATGAAACCTATGCCAACAAGTATGTTTACACGGTCAACATTCCCGGTTGCGCCACACCCGGCCGCATGTTCGTGGGCCAGCGCAAGGATGGCTTCGTGGCTGATCTCGGCGCGATCTTCGATCTGGTGAATCTCAATCCGCTGGCTTCGAGGGATTCCACCAGCAACGCGCTCACCGACAAGAATGTCACTACGCTGGCGCTGGAAGTACCGGTGGCCTGTCTGCGTGGCAGTTCCAACGATCCGGTGATCGGCGCCTGGACCACGTCGTTCGTGCAGAACAACTGGGTGCTGAGCCAGACCGGCACGCAGTCGGACTACTACAAGGCGAACAATTTCTATGCCGAGAACTATACCCAGGTTTCTCGGCTGGGTTCGCCGCTGGTGAACGAGCTGGTGATCGGCTTGAAGGACAAGGACATGTTCAACGGCAGCATCCCGAGCGGCGATCAGCAGTTCGGAAGCTACGTGACCAATCCGACGCTGCCGGTTCTGTTGAACGCACTATTCGGCAGTGCTGCGGTCGTGCCACACACGCCGCGCAACGATCTGGTCAGTGCGTTCCTCACCGGCCTGCCGGGCCTGAACAAGCCGGCGAATGTCGTTGCGTCTGAAGAGTTGCGACTGAACACCGGCATCGCGCCCACCGCGGCGGCATCGCAGAAAGATCTTGGCGTGCTGGGTGGCGATCTGGCCGGCTTCCCGAACGGTCGTCGTCCGTATGACGACGTCGTCGACATCGCGCTTCGCGTTGTGGAAGGTGCCATTTGCAGCACGGCCTATGGCACCTGCGGTGACCAGACATCCGATCCGAACCATGCTGCGGCCTACACCGACGGCGCCCGTTCACCGGGAGCCACGGCTGCGACTGAAAACGTGACCGGCAACGAGAATGCGGCGGATACCTACATGGATCATTTCCCGTACCTCAACACGCCAGTTCCGGGCTCGGTCAATGCAGCGCCCGCAGCCCTCGGTGCTGCCCGCGTCAGCCAGAAATAAGCCGCGGCTTCGTCAGTAACCTGCTGCAACAAGATGCCTTCGAGTACGAATTCA
Organism: Rhodanobacter sp.; assembly: GCA_040004895.1. Lineage (GTDB taxonomy): Bacteria > Pseudomonadota > Gammaproteobacteria > Xanthomonadales > Rhodanobacteraceae > Rhodanobacter. Next base: position 4,344 of record JBDTZX010000140.1, read on the forward strand.
TGAAGCACGCACCCGAAGGCAGATCCATCGAAGCACGCCGCAGCTCCTGCTGCGGCGTGCTTCGCCTTATTTTGCCCCTGCTGTCCCTGCTGCCGCTGTCCCTTGCTGCACAGACAGACCGGGTCACACCGTACATTCCGGCCAGCGACAGCGTCGTGTTGCAACTCGTTCCTCCGACAACGGATCCACGCGTGCGCCAATTCGAGCGCCTGCGCAGTGACTTCAACGCACGTCCCCACGATTCGGCGAAGGCGGTGTTGCTTGCCCAGGCCTATGTCGACTATGGGCGTTCCACGGGTGACGCCCGCTATCTGGGTCGGGCCATGGCAATCATCGAGCCATTCATGGCATCACCGACGCCACCCATTCCGGTCATGCTGGTGCACGCGACAATCCAGCAGAGTCGCCACTCTTTCAAGGCATCGCGCGAGGAGCTGGAGCTGATCCTCAAACGCGATCCCGGCAATGTGCAGGCGCTGCTGACGCTGGCCACGGTGGCCATGGTTCAAGGCGACCACGAACGGGCAAACCGTCTCTGCGTCGATCTGACCAACGAGGCCGGCAATTTCATGGGCATGATTTGCACCGCTTCGCTGCGCAGTCTCAGCGGACAGGGCAAACAGGCCTATGCACTGCTTTCGTATGTGGAAGACCCGGGTCCCAAGGCACCGCCCGAGATCAGGGCCTGGATCCAGGGTCTGATGGCTGATACCGCTGCACGAATGGGCAACGCCGACCTTGCCGACGCGCATTTCAGGAAAGCGCTGCAGCAGACGCCGGGCGACAACTTCCTGCTTGCCGACTATGGCGAGTTTCTGATCGATCAGGGGCGCGCCCGGGAAGCCATCGATCTCGTCGGAGGTGATGCCCAGTCCGACACGTCGTTCCTGGTTCGGGTGACAGCGGAGAAGGCGCTCGACCTGTCCGGGGCGAAGGCCGATATCGCCGAGATGAATGCCCGTTTCCAGTCGATGGATCAGCGCGGCGATCACGTGTTTCTGCGCGAAGAGGCCAGCTATCTGCTGCATGTCGAACACGATCCAAAAACCGCGCTCGATCTGGCCAGGCAGAACTGGCAGGAGCAGCACGCGCCGAAGGATGTCCGGGTGTATCTGGAGGCCGCACTCGCCGCGAACGAGCCGTTGGCAGCGAAGCCGGCGCTCGATTTCATCGATCGCACGCATTTGAAGGACGTGACCATCGATCCGCTGGTAGTGCAGTTGAGGGCAAGTAAGCCGCAAGGATCATCGGTGGTCGATTCGGCAGTCATCGCGGCATCGGCGAGCCACCCGACACCGCAAGGGAGCAATCGATGACCTTCCGGCGGCTACTGCTTGCGCTGTTCACTCTGGTCATCGGCTTCATTCCGCTGAGCGCGCTGGCGCACAAGGAAAGCGACGCGTACCTGAACCTGCGCACCGATCCGGCCAACGATCACCGCATGCATGGACAGTGGGACATCGCCTTGCGCGATCTCGACTACGCCATCGGTGTCGATGCCAACCACGACGGCGCGATTACCTGGGGAGAGGTGCAGGCGCGTCGTGTCGCCATCGAGAACTATGCACTGTCGCGGATGCAGGTGAAGGGCGATGGTCTGACCTGCGACATGCAGCCGACCGGGCAGAAGATCGACGAGCACACGGATGGTGCGTATGTCGTGATCCTGTTCGACGCCGTCTGCGACAAGAACATACCCAGCAAGCTGACGATCGACTATCGCTTGATGTACGACCTCGACCCTTATCACCGCGGCATCGTCACGATTCACTCGGGCGACAAGATTGCCGGCGCGGTGCTGGGACCGGGCAATCCCGTGGCCAGCCTTGACTTGCGCGAGCCGGATCGCTGGGGCGAGTTCAAGAGTTTCGTCACGGATGGCATCTGGCATATCTGGACCGGCATCGACCACATCCTGTTCCTGCTTTCGCTCCTGCTGCCCGCGGTGCTGATCATGCGTCGCACGAAACCGCGTGGTGGTGGCTGGCGCCTCGGTGCCGCCGTTGCAGAAGGCAGCGGTGCACTGATGGTCCTGGCACCGCGATCATCGGGCTACCGCTGGGAACCGGTGGCGACGTTCTGGCCAGCCTGCCTGGACGTGATCAAGATCGTCTCCGCGTTCAGCCTTTCGCATTCGATCACGCTTTCGCTGGCGGTGCTCGGTTACGTGCACGTACCCAGCGGCCTGGTGGAGTCGGGCATCGCGCTATCGGTGATGGTGGCCGCGTTGAACAACGTGTACCCGCTGGTCAACAAGCGGGTCTGGTTGATCGCGTTCGCCTTTGGGTTCATCCACGGGCTGGGATTCGCCAGCGCCTTGAGCGGTCTGCAGCTGCCTGCGGGTGCCATGGCGGCGTCGCTCGGCGGGTTCAGCGTCGGTGTCGAAATCGGGCAGGAGGCGATCGTGCTGGCGTTTCTGCCGATCGCCTTTCTGTTGCGCAGGACCCGTTTCTATCAGGTGGCCATGCTGCGCTGGGTCTCCGTGCTGATCGTGCTGATCGCGGCCGGATGGTTCGTGCAGCGCGCCTTCGACATCCTGATTCCCGGGTTCAGCGCCATCCTTCCTGCCTGAGCGGGAACGGCCGGCCGCAAGGAAATCAGACCAGTGCCACTGCCATTCAGGCGTCCAGTTCGGTCCATCGCCTGTACGCGGCTTCCAGCTCGGCCTGCATTTTCGCCACCGCCTCGGTGGCCCGGGTGATGGCGGCACTTTCCTGCTTGAAGAATTCCGCTTGCGCCATCGCATCGCTGTGCGCGGCAATGCCGCTTTCGAGTTTCTCGATGAGCATCGGCAGCTGTTCCAGTTCACGCTGCTCCTTGAAGCTGAGCTTGCGCCGGACGACGGCGGCCGGCGCTGCGACGCCACTGGCGGCTGCGACAGGTCTGGTTGCCGCCGGAGCCGCAGTGCGCGTACTGGAGCGCTGGCGCAGCCAGTCGGTGTAGCCGCCGACGTATTCGCCGATCTGGCCGTTGCCTTCCAGTACCAGTGTGCTGGACACCACGTTGTCGAGGAACGCGCGGTCGTGCGACACCAGCAACAGGGTGCCCTGATAGTCGGTCAGCAGTTCCTCGAGCAACTCGAGTGTTTCCACATCGAGGTCGTTGGTCGGCTCGTCCATCACCAGCAGGTTGGACGGTTGCGCGAACAGCTTGGCCAGCAGCAGACGGTTGCGTTCACCCCCCGACAATCGGGTGATCGGCGAACGCGCGCGTTCGGGCGAGAACAGGAAATCCTGCAGGTAGCCCACGATGTGCTTGCGCTGGCCGTTGAGCTCGATGAACTCGCGGCCCTCGGCGACGTTGTCCAGCGCGTTGAGGCTGTCGTTGAGCTGCAGCCTGTGCTGGTCGAAGTAGGCAATCTGCAAGCTGGTACCGAGCGTGGCTTCGCCGCGCTGCGGCTTGAGCTCGCCGAGCATGATCTTCAGCAGCGTGCTTTTGCCGGCACCGTTCGGGCCGATGATGCCGATGCGGTCGCCGCGCATGACGGTGGTGGAAAGATCGCCGATCAGCACGCGGCCGCCATAGGCCTGATGCACGTGTTCGAGGTCGATCACCTTCTTGCCGGACGACTGCGCAGTGGCCAAAGCCATCCTCGCGTTGCCGGTAAGGTTGCGCCGTTCGGCACGCTCGTTGCGCAGCGCTTTCAGCGCACGCACGCGGCCTTCGTTGCGGGTGCGCCGGGCCTTGATGCCCTGGCGGATCCACACCTCTTCCTGCGCCAGCTTCTTGTCAAACAGCGCGTTGGCCTGCGATTCTGCATGCAGGCGTTCTTCGCGGCGGCGCAAATAGTTGTCGTAGTCGCCGGGCCAGTCGGTGAGCGCGCCGCGATCGATCTCGACGATGCGGGTGGCCAGTGCGCGCAGGAAACTGCGGTCATGGGTGACGAACAGAATGCTGCCGGCGAACTGCTTGAGGAACGTTTCCAGCCAGCCGATCGCCTCGATATCGAGGTGGTTGGTCGGCTCGTCCAGCAGCAGCACGTCGGGCTTGCGCACCAGCGCCTGAGCCAGCAGCACGCGGCGCTTCATGCCGCCGGACAGCGCGGCGAAGTCGGTGTCGCCCGGCAGCTCCAGTTGGGTCAGCACCTCGCTGACGCGACGATCAAGGTCCCATCCATGTTGCGCTTCGATCTGGTGCTGAACGTCGCCCAGCGCATCGAAGTCGGCCTGGGTATGCAACTCGTGCAACAGGTGGTGATAACGCGCGAGCAGATGACCAAGATCGCCGAGTCCTTCGGAGACGACGTCAAACACCGTACCCGACGTGTCATGCGGTACTTCCTGCGCCATGCGGGCGATCACCACGCCGTTCTGCACGCGAACCTCGCCGTCATCGGCATGCAGCTCGCCGGCAATCAGCTTCATCAGCGTGGATTTGCCCTCGCCGTTGCGCCCGACGATGCACACCCGTTCGTTCGCCTCGATCGACAGATCGACATGTTCGAGCAGGAGCGGGCCGCCGATGCTGAAGTCGACGCGTTGCAATTGGATAAGAGACATCCGCTCATTGTAGCGGGTCGTGCTGGTCCCTTTGGCATACGCAAGGCTGGCAGGCGCGTTTTCCTAACGCGATGCCTTGGAGTTCTTGGGAAAGATTACCCACCCGGATTTTCCCAAAATTCAGGACTGAGGCATGCTGAATCTCAGTGCTAACCCGATCCTGGCCGCAAGGCGATGATTTTCCCCGATGGCAGCAGGTGCGCGCGCAGCAGATCGGCGGCGAAGTGGAAGTCGCGCCCCAGCTCCTTACGCCTGAACGGCGTTTCCAGCATGCGTAGTGCGACCTCGAAGGCGGTCGGGCGGTTATAGGCAAATTGTGTCCAGGCCTCGTACTTGCGTTGGTTCATCGACGACACCAGGCTGCGGTTGCTGTTGCGCGTGAAAGTTGGCGCTTGCTGCCAGGCGTCCAGTTCGGCGTCTGCCAGCGCGCCGCCGATGCCGCAGGTGTTGAACAGCGCGGCCAGTTGCTCGGCGGCCATGGTCTCCAGTCGTTTCAAGTCCGCGGCGCGAGCGGGTACGACCAGCACCACGCCGGTAGCGGCATTCATCAGCAACACGAAAGGCTGGCGGTCGATGAAGTCGATGTCGGCGCACCATTCGCCCAGTGGATTGCCCATCGGTGCTGGCTCACCCAGCGCAGGCGGCAGGCGCAGGCGCTTGAGTAGTTTCTGCGAGCAGCGGATGACGGTCACACATCAAGTCCGTGCTGTGCCGAAGTTACCTTGGAAGGTTTGCGCCACTGTGGAGGCACTGGGCCGAGTGCGGCGGTGTTGAACAGGGGGCCGGCAAGGATGGCGTCCAGCAATGCGGCTTGTGCCGGTTGAAGCTCCACGGTGCGGGTCAGCAGGTTGAGCAGACGCACGAGCTCGCTGTTGTATTCGCTGCCCCACTCATGGGGCGCGATGTCGTCCAGCGGCGAGGACTTTTTGCCCTTGCGGATTTTCATGCGGTAGCCCAACCACGATTGCACCACCTTGAGCCCCGAAACTTCGTAGTTCCAAACGGCAAGTGGTACCGGTCCGAATTCGCCGCCGCCGACGTTAATGATCTGGCGCGCTTCGTCATAGCCGAATTCTTCGGGAAGCTGGCCACCCGGTACCGACTTGATGTTCTTTACCACGGGCTGGGGCCAGTGTTGCTGGTCGGTGAAGCGTTCGCCGTAGCTGTGCAGGAATAGCAGTTCACGACCAAGAGTTACGGCACGCTGGAACAATGTTGCGTCGATGGTCAAGGGCACGCGCAATTCGCGGGTGGCAAGCTCCTTGTGGAAGCGCGCGGTGAACGCCGGTTGGGCAAGCAAAGCGTATTGGTACGCGGAGAAGTTTTCAGCCGACACCATGCGGGCCAATATACGAGAAAGTAACGGCAGCAGCTGCGGATGAAGGTTGGGTTGAGTGGCTTTGGAGTCGCGATACAGCGGAATGATGTCCTTCGCGCCGCGGCCGGAGAAATGGTCCATGTCCGGAATGGAAGCGCTTGCACTAAGACCGGGGCCATTGCCCAGTGGCTTGGTCAACAGACTGGCAAAGAAGAGTTGCTTCGTCGAAAGGCTGTGCCAGAGCTGTTGGCGAGGTCGTGACAACAGACGTCCATCAGCCAAGATGACTGCCGATCAAAACTGCGGTAACCGTACGATTGTGGCGCGGGACATTTGGCCTCATTGGCCAGTTGACCAACCGGGGTTGAGTCGTGGCTTGATGGGTGAAACGGGGAGTAGCTTGCGCTGATCAGTCGATCCGTACTTTCTTTGAATGCTGCCGCACGATCACCCCGATTCAGCATGGCGTGCCAACGATCAGCCAAGACGCCGGCCGTTGTGCCGATGGGCCACGTTCGCTTGCCTTGTACGCCCGAGTGCTGCCACGGCATCAAATCAGTCAGCAGCGGCCAGTTGAAATAGTTGCCGGCACCAGCGGGGCGAAAGGCGGCATCCCACCCATCGGGACAGTCTTCAAACGTCAATCCATCCAAGGAATGTAGCGTTTCCAGTGCGTGCAGCTTCGTGGCCCGCGAGCCTTCGATGCGCGTGTAGTGCACGTTGGCTGGTGTCTTGCGGTCGCTAGCGCCATAGCGGGCGGCGACCGTGATCGCCACGGGCGTCTGGATCGCGAACACGTTGTCGTCCTTGCGTGTGCCGCGGCCTTCGCCGCCCAGGTCGATGATCCAGATGTCGTCGCATAGTTCGCGCATACGGCGACGCATACCGAGGAAGGCGTCGCCGTCGATGAACGAGCTGGCGGTGATGTAGCTGACGATGCCAGGGCCATTCGCTAAGTCGTGCTCGAAAGTCTTCCACAAGGCCCAGCGCCAGAAGTAGACGTAGAGGTTGTACAGGTTCTTTAGATCGCCACCGTGACCGGCAGCTTTCACCGGTTCGATGAAGTCCGCGAGGATGGCGTCTTTGCCGTTCTTGCTCTCGCCCCAGCGCACCCAGCCGCCAGTCATAGCGCGGTTGTCGGCAGTGGCCGCAGCATGGCGGTCATACGGCGGGTTGCCGATGCAGACCAGGATTGGCACGGTTTCCTTCACCCGCTTGGCGCGTCGGTGCTCCAGCCCTATCGGCCGGTACAGCAAAGGCAGTTCGGGGATCTTCTCGTACGGCGATTCCAGCGTGTTAGTTAGCATCACCTGCACGCCATCGCCGGGTACATGGCCGCCGTATTGCTGCAGCATGCGAGTCAGGCGCAAGGCGGCCACCGCGTAGGGACCGACCATGATCTCGAATCCGTACAGGGCGCCACCGAGCACGTCGGCGCGGGCGGCGACGGCACCGGCGCCTTCCTCTTCGGCTACGCGTGCGAGTGCGTGTTCGGCAATGCCTAGCAGGTACGTACCGGTGCCCACCGCAGGGTCGAGCACGTTGACACCACCTGTGGCAAACCCCAGTGGTTTGTTCATGCGCCGACGCAACAGTCCGTCACAGATGCGTACCTGTGCCTGCACGACCTCAACGGGCGTGTAGTAGGCGCCGGCGTCCTTGCGCAGTGCGGGATCGTAGGCCGCCAAGAAATCTTCATAGAAGTGCAGCCACGGATCGCTTCGGCCGCCGCTCATGGTGCCGGTTGGGACGGCGTTGATCACCCGCTGCAGCAGGCCCAACGACGTACTGAGATGTTGCTTGACCAACGGGTCGGTCAATACCGACAGCGCGCGTGAAAGCAGCGTATTGGCATGTGTGAGCGACTGGATGGCTTCGTCCAGGAACAGCGTATCGCTTCCGTTGGAACGTGCCAAAAGCAGCGAAAACGTAACGGTCTGCGCATAGGCGTCGGCGAAACGCTCGTCATCAGCTCCAGGGAATAAATATCGGCGCCAGTCGTTCGCGGCAGCAACCACACCCGGCGCCTTATTGCGCAGGGCGTCGCGCACGTCGTTGCGCAAGATGCGGCACAAGGGGGCCAGATAGTCCGCGAGTTGTCTGGAGGAACCTGGCACGATCGGTTGCCACGTCAAGAAGTCGCGAAGAAGAGCCTCAAACTGAAGGGCGTTGTTGGTGGTAATCGCTGCGTCGCCCGAAATACAGGGATTGCCATCCAGTCGTATAAGCCGTTCGCACTTGCCCAAGCGGTACAGGCCGAACTCGCGGCCATCGGAATACAGGATGTTGGGAAGGTCGCGAAAACGAGCCCATTGTTGCTTGTCGTGCCCGCCGAAGTTCGCCGTGTCCGCCCCTTTCCCCGGAGCCTTCAGTTCGGCGTAACCGCACAACAACTGGTTTGTTGAAACGCCGAAGTCGGGTTTGCCGCCGTGGTTGGCCAGTAACGTTTCGCCGATTGCCAGAACGTCGATGGCCAAGGTTTTGCCGGCATCGGCCAGCAATTGTTCGAACGGCGCGCGTAGCTGGTCTTCCGGCTCGCCTTTAACGTGCGAGGAAAACTTCTCAAGATATCGGCGAACTGAGCCAAGGCGTTCTGCATGCAGCGATCTCGTGCGGGATGACGGGATAATAAGTGTAGACGACGGTATCTTTTGCTGTGTAAGTTATACCACCGAAATAAACTTCGGTGGTATAACTCGTCAAAGACATCGGGAGACTGTCATGCCTCTGTACCGCGAACTTCCCATTGCCGCGCAAACCGCCTATGCCGAACTGCAGGAACAGGTGCAGGTGGTCGAGACTCTGCGCTCGCCCGCGTCGCTGACCGGCACCGTGGGTTGGAAGACGATCAAGGGGCGTCGTTATGCGTACTGGCAGTTCAAGGAAATCGATGGCCGCAAGCGCGAGTATTACCTGGGTCCGGAAGGGCCGGCCATTGAGGCGATCGAGAGCGCACGCGGCAAGCCGGTGCCGGCATTTGAAGCGGTGGCGCGGCAGGCAAGCGCAGCATTCGCCCAGGGCAATGCGCTGACGCCGGCCAAGCACTTCCGCATCGTCAAGCGTTTCGCCGATTACCAGTTTTTTCGCGCTGGTGGTTTGCTGGTGGGGACGCAGGCGTTCCTTGCCATGGGCAATCAGTTGGGCGTGGCTTGGGGCAGTGGTGCGCGCACGCTTGATCTCGATTTCGCACACGCAGGCATGGGTGGCAACGTGGCGGTGGCATTGCCGGCCGATCTGCATGCTGATGTGGGCGACGCGTTGAAATCGCTGGAAATGGGATTTTTGCCGGCGCTCGGTGGCAGTCGCGGTTTTGCCAGCAACTATGTCAGCGAGAAGGAGCCCGATTTGCGCATTGATTTTTTGACTGTGATGCGTCGTGGCAACAAGGATGTGCCGATGCCGGATATCGGCGTGGCACTGACGCCGTTGAAGTTTCTCGATTATCTGCTGGAGCGACCTGGGCAGGCCGTGCTGCTGGATAGGGCCGACGCTTGTCTGGTGAATTTGCCCGATCCTGCGCGTTACGGCTTGCACAAGTTGCTGGTGGCCGCCGAGCGTGGTCCGCGGCACGCGAAATACAGCAAGGACATTTCCCAGGCGTTGAGCCTGATCGACTGGCACCTGCAGCGTGCGCCTAGTGTGTTGATGGATGCGTGGGGCGACCTTGCGGGTCGTGGTACGGGCTGGGTCAAGCGTGCACGACAATCCCTGCAGGCCGCGCCCGCTGCACAACGCGAACTGGTGCAGCGTTTCGGCAAGGTGGTTGGTCTGAAATAGAAACGGGCCGCGCAAGGCGGCCCGTTTCGTTGAGTGCGCGGCATTCGCGCACCGGGGTGCGCTCCTACAGCTTGGCATCCTTGCGCAGCGCCTCGGCGCGATCGGTCTGCTCCCACGAGAACGTGGTGTAGGTCTTTCCGTCCGCACCCTTGACCTTCTGCGGGGTGCGGCCGAAGTGGCCGTGGCTGGCGGTCTGCTGGTACATCGGATGGATCAGGTCGAGCATCTGCAGGATGCCGTACGGGCGCAGGTCGAAATGTTTGC
>JBDTZX010000384.1:0-14181 GCA_040004895.1 Rhodanobacter sp.
GGCGAAGCTCTCGCCGACGAAACCCGGCTGCGCCGAGCGTTCCTCGTACAGCAGCATCTCGACATCCAGCTCGGTCATGCTCATGCCGGCGGCCAGGCGTTGTTCCAGACGACGGAATCCACGCACCAGCGCGGCGCCGTCGCGGCGCATCACATCGCGAATGTGTTCCAGGTCGGCGGCGCTCTTGATCGCCTTGAACGCCGTGCTCGGATTCGCCGCCTCGATTCGCCTGACGGCCGACGGAATCGCTGCATCGATGGCGCAGACGATGCGTCCGCTGTCGAGCAGCAGGGTGTCGCCTGCGCCGAGTTCGTTCAACGACGAAGTGATCGATGCGTAGTCGGCGATGCCGATGCCGTCGGCGGCCAGCGCGGCGACCAGCGCATCGCTCAGCTTGGCCCGATGGACAAACAGCGTGGCGCGACCACCCACCTGCACCAGCAGGTGCGCCAGGAACACCGGATTGCATTCGACATCGCTGCCGCGCAGGTTGCCCAGCCAGGCAATGTCGTCGAGGCTGGACAACAGGTGGTTGGTGGCACCGAGCTTGCGCATGGCGTTGCACAGGCGGCTGAACTTGTCTGCCCGCGAAACGCCGGCATACGGTGACGCGTGTTCGTATACCGGCGCCAGCGGCAGCGCCGGCCGATCCGTCCAGATGCTGCCGGGAAGGTCCAGATCCGTGCGCAGTGTGGCACCGCTTTCCGCCAGCCGACGTTCGAGCTGCTTGCGGGTGCTCGGCGCCAGGCTGTCGCCAGCCACTGCCAGCACGTTGCCTTCGCGCAGGTTCTTCTGCAGCCAGTCCATGTGCTCGGCGGTATGCGGCACGCGCAGCTTCATCAGCTCGACGCTGCTGCCGGCGAGCTGCTGCCCGGCCTGGGAGAAATAGCGTGAATCGGTCCAGAGCCCGGCGTGATCGGCGGTCACGACGAGCGTTCCGGCCGAGCCATCGAACCCGGATAGCCATGCGCGCGCCTGCCAGTGTCCCGGCAGGTATTCGGAAAGGTGCGGATCGGCGCTGGGCACCAGAACGGCGGCGACGCCATGCTTCTGCATGGCTGCGCGAAGTGCGGCAAGACGGGCTGGGACGGGATTGTTCATGGCCGAAATGCTAGCAGAGCCCCGTCGGACCACGTATCCGGCGCGTTGAAGGTGAATCAATTCGACGAAATGTTCGATCCCATCTCGCAGCGGAACGGTTCTGCCGCTAAAATGCCTAATTTCCAGCACGGCTGCTTTCCATGACCCCCCTGATTTTCGTCACCGGCGGTGTGGTGTCCTCGCTTGGCAAGGGCATTGCTGCGGCGTCGCTCGCTTCCATTCTCGAGGCGCGCGGTCTCTCGGTCACCATGATGAAGCTCGATCCCTACATCAATGTGGATCCGGGCACGATGAGTCCGTTCCAGCACGGCGAGGTCTACGTGACCGACGACGGCGCCGAGACCGATCTGGACCTCGGCCACTACGAGCGCTTTGTGCGTACGCGTCTGACCGGCAAGAACTCGATCACCACCGGCAAGATCTACGACGCGGTGATCCGCAAGGAGCGCCGCGGCGACTACCTCGGCGCCACCGTGCAGGTGATTCCGCACATCACCGACGAGATCAAGCACTGCATCCACGAGGCGACACGCGGTTTCGACGTGGCGCTGGTGGAGATCGGCGGCACCGTGGGCGATATCGAGTCGCTGCCGTTCCTCGAGGCGATCCGCCAGCTGCGCATCGAACACGGACCCGAAAAGGTGGTGTTCATGCATCTCACCTTGGTGCCGTATATCAAGGCCGCGGGCGAGATCAAGACCAAGCCGACCCAGCACTCGGTGAAGGAGCTGCGCTCGATCGGCATCCAGCCGGACATTCTGCTGTGCCGCTGTGAGGAGCCGCTGCCGGAGGCCGAACGCCGCAAGATCGCGCTGTTCACCAACGTGCCGGAGCAGGCGGTGATCAGCGCCAACGATGTCGACATCATCTACAAGCAGCCGCTGTGGCTGCACAAGCAAGGCCTGGACGACATCGTCGTGAAGCGGTTGGCGCTGGATGCGAAACCGGCCGACCTTTCCAGTTGGGTACGCACGGTCGAGGCGATGGAACATCCGAAGGACGAGGTCAACGTGGCCATCGTCGGCAAATACGTGGAGCACAAGGATGCCTACAAGTCGCTGGGCGAGGCCTTGCGCCATGGCGGCATCAAGCAGCATGCGCGGGTCAATCTGGTGTGGATCGATTCCGAGCAGGTCGAGGCCGAAGGCGCGGCGAACGTGCTCGGCGATGTCGATGCGATTCTGGTGCCGGGCGGCTTCGGCAAGCGCGGCTTCGAGGGCAAGGTGCTGGCCGCGAAGTACGCGCGCGAACACCGCGTACCGTATTTCGGCATCTGCTACGGCATGCACGCCGCGGTGGTGGAATTCGCACGCAACGTGGCCGGCCTGGCTGACGCCGATTCCAGCGAGAACGAGCGCCAGAGTGCCAATCAGGTGATCGGACTGATCACCGAGTGGACCTCTGCCACCGGCGAGCTCGAGCAGCGCAGCGACCGTTCGGACATGGGCGGCACCATGCGCCTTGGCGCTCAGGAGTGCCGGCTCAAGGCTGGCACGCTGGCGCGTGAACTGTATGGCCAGGACGTGGTGCGCGAACGTCATCGCCATCGTTACGAGTTCAACAATCGTTACCGCCAGTCGTTCGAGGATCTCGGTCTGGTCATTTCCGGCAAGTCGATGGACGACCTGCTGGTGGAAATGATCGAGCTGCCGCGGGACCAGCATCCATGGTTCATCGGTTGCCAGGCGCATCCGGAATTCACCTCGACGCCGCGCGACGGCCATCCGCTGTTCAGCGGCTTCATCCATGCCGCTCGCGAGTTCAAGGCGGTGCGCGACAGTCCGCGATTGGCCGCCGCGACGGAGTCCGTCGCATGAAGCTGTGTGGTTTCGAGATCGGGCTGGACCAGCCACTGTTCCTGATCGCCGGCCCCTGCGTGGTCGAGTCCGAACAGCTGCAGATCGACACCGCAGGGACGCTGAAGGAGATCACCGCGCGTCTGGGCATCCACTTCATCTTCAAATCGAGTTTCGACAAGGCGAATCGTTCCTCGGGGGAGAGTTTTCGTGGTCCGGGTCTCGAAGAGGGCCTGCGTATCCTGGGCGAAGTGAAGCGACAGATCGGCGTGCCGGTGCTGACCGACGTGCACGAATACACGCCGATGGACGAGGTCGCTTCCGTCGTCGACGTGTTGCAGACGCCAGCCTTTCTGTGCCGGCAGACCGACTTCATCCAGAAGGTCGCGCGCGCCGGCAAGCCGGTGAACATCAAGAAAGGCCAGTTCCTGGCACCGTGGGACATGAAGCATGTGGTGGCCAAGGCCAAGGCCGTCGGCAACGACGACATCATGGTATGCGAACGCGGCGCCAGCTTCGGCTACAACAACCTGGTGTCGGACATGCGCTCGCTGAGCGTGATGCGCGATACCGCTTGTCCGGTGGTGTTCGATGCCACCCATTCGGTGCAGCTGCCCGGCGGGCAGGGCGCGACATCGGGCGGTCAGCGCGAGTTCGTGCCAGTGCTGGCACGCGCCGCCGTCGCGGTGGGCGTAGCCGGCCTGTTCGCTGAAACGCACCCGGATCCGAGCAAGGCGCTTTCCGACGGCCCGAATGCGTGGCCGCTGGGCAAGATGGAAGCGCTGCTGGAAACCCTGATGGCACTGGATGCCGTGACCAAGAAGCACGGTTTTCTGGAGCAGGGGCTGTCCTGATTCTGTGAGCGCGTCGACGCACTCCTCCCACTTCATCACCGAACAACGGATACCGCATGAGCACCCTGATCACCCGCATCCACGCCCGTGAAATCCTCGACTCGCGCGGCAACCCGACGCTGGAGGCTGAGGTCACCCTGGCTGATGGTGGCTTCGGTCGCGCGCTGGTACCTAGCGGCGCGTCCACCGGTTCCCGCGAAGCGGTGGAATTGCGCGATGGCGACAAGTCGCGCTACGGCGGCAAGGGCGTGCGCAACGCGGTCGCCAACGTCAACACGATCATCACCGAAGCGTTGAAGGGCTTCGATGCGGCCGACCAGAAAGGCCTGGATGCGAAACTGATCGCGCTGGATGGCACGCCGAACAAGGGCAAGCTCGGCGCGAATGCACTGCTCGGTGTGTCGATGGCGGCAGCACATGCAGTGGCCGCGTCACGCCACGAGCCGCTCTGGAACTATTTGTCCAATGGCAAGCCCGGTGCATTGCCTGTGCCGATGATGAACATCATCAACGGCGGTGAGCATGCGGACAACAATATCGACGTGCAGGAGTTCATGGTGCTGCCCGTTGGCCTGCCGAACTTCGCTGAGGCGCTGCGCGCCGGAGCGGAGATCTTCCATGCGCTGAAGAGCGTGCTGCACGGCCGTGGGCTCAGCACATCGGTCGGTGATGAGGGTGGCTTTGCGCCGAACCTGCGCTCGAATATCGAAGCGCTCGATACCATCCTCGAAGCGATCCACAAGACCGGCTACAAGGTTGGCAGCGAAATTCTGCTCGGCCTCGATGCCGCAAGCTCGGAGTTCTACAAGGACGGCAAGTACGATCTCGCCGGCGAAGGTAAAAAGTACACTTCAGAGCAGTTCGTCGATCTGCTTGCCAGCTGGGCCAAGCAGTATCCGATCGTCAGCATCGAAGACGGCATGGCCGAAGGCGACTGGGACGGCTGGAAGCTGCTGACCGACGCGATCGGCGAGCGCATCCAGGTGGTGGGTGACGACCTGTTCGTGACCAACCCGGTGATCTTCCGCGAGGGCATCGAAAAGAAGATTGCCAATTCGATCCTGATCAAGGTCAACCAGATCGGTACCTTGTCCGAAACGCTGGAAGCCATCGCGATGGCCGACGCGGCGAAGTATTCGGCGGTGATCTCGCATCGCTCCGGCGAAACCGAGGACACCACCATCGCCGACATCGCGGTCGCCACCACCGCGACGCAGATCAAGACTGGTTCGCTGTGCCGCAGCGACCGCGTGGCGAAGTACAACCAGCTGTTGCGCATCGAGGAGGCGCTCGGCTCGGCGGCCCGCTATGCCGGTCGCGATGCCTTCCCCAACCTGACCCGTTTGCCCGGTTGAAGGGACGCCGCCTCCGACCATGTTGCGCTGGATCGCCCTGATTCTGTTTATCGTGCTGATCGGACTGCAGCTCAAGCTGTGGTCCGGCAACGGCAGCATGCGCGAGGTGGACAGCCTGCGTGTGGCGTTGAAAAAACAGAACGATGAAAACGCCAGGCTACTCCAGCGCAACCAGGCGCTGGGCGCCGATGTACTCGATCTGAAGAACGGCGATCAGGCGGTCGAGGCACGTGCGCGTACCGAACTGGGACTGATCAAGCCCGGCGAAATTTTCTATCAGGTGGTCGAGCAGCCGGCGCAGGCTGCCAGCATGTCGGCGCCGGCCGCTGCCACGAGCGCCGGTTCACCATGAATCCAACCCGATTCTGGTGTGTGGTGCCGGCCGCCGGTCGCGGTTCCCGGGTCGGCGGCGATTGCCCCAAGCAATACCTGCCGCTGGCAGGGCGCCCGCTGATCGAGCACACACTGGCGCGGCTCGCCGCGCATCCGCGGATCGCAGGTTTGCTGGTGACACTCGCTGCCGCAGATACGCTGTGGCGCGCGGTGGACGCTATCGACGGCAAGCCGGTGCGGACGGCGATCGGCGGCGCCGCACGTAGTGACTCGGTGCTGGCGGGCTTGAATGCCCTGCCGCTGGAAGTCGCCGACGATGATTTCGTGCTGGTCCACGATGCCGCGCGTCCATGCGTACGCCAGGCGGACATCACCCGGTTGATCGATCGGGTGACGGTCGTCGATGGTGGGCTGCTGGGCGCGCCACTGCGCGACACGCTCAAGCACGCCGACGGTGCCGGTCGCAGCGAACGGACGGAAGCGCGCGATCATCGATGGCGTGCCTTCACGCCGCAGATGTTCCGGCGTGGTCCGCTGACCATGGCGTTGCGCGAAGCGCAGCGACGCGGGGCCGAGGTCAGCGACGAGGCCATGGCAATGGAGCTGGCCGGGTTCGCCCCGTTGCTGGTCGAAGGCGCCGAGGACAATATCAAGCTCACCACCGTCGCCGATTTTGCACTGGCCGAATTTCTGCTGGCGAGAACCGCATGATGCGCATTGGTACCGGTTTCGATGTGCACGCGTTCGGCCCTGGCGACCACATCATGCTCGGCGGCGTGCGCATTCCGCACCGGCAGGGGGTGCTCGCGCATTCGGATGGCGATGTGGTGATCCATGCGTTGTGCGATGCGATTTTCGGCGCGCTGGCGCTGGGCGACATCGGCACGCATTTTCCACCTGGCGACGAACGCTGGCGCGACGCGGACAGCCGGCAGTTCCTGCGGCATGCAGCCCTGTTGATGGCGCAGCACGGGTACGCACTTGGCAACGCCGACATCACCGTGATCTGCGAAGCGCCGAAGATCGGGCCGCATGCGCAGGCGATGCGCGAGCGGCTGGCTGCCGATCTCGACAGCAGCATCGAGCGCATCAGCGTCAAGGCCACCACCACCGAGACGCTCGGCTTCACCGGCCGCGGCGAAGGTATTGCTGCGCAGGCCAGCGTGCTGCTGGCGCGCGTGTGAGCAACGTCGAGGCGCATTGCTTCATGCATCGTCGGCACGATCAGCGGAACGATCTTCCGTATAACACGGCGTCGTCGGATTGCCGCTTTTTTCGAGCCGGCCCAGCCGGCGGAGTGCCATGAGCGAATCCGATACTTCCCGCGCAGATCCTGTCCAAACAGATCATCCGCAAACCGAGCTTCCGTGGGCCTATGGCGCGCCCCCCTTGCGGGCGCGATTGCGCAGTACACCGGACGATTTCCGGGTCGAAGAGGTGCTTGGCTACGATGCTGATGGCCAAGGCGAACATTTGCTGCTCTGGGTCGAAAAGCGTGGCGCGAATACCGACTGGGTGGCGCGCGAGCTGGCGAAATTTGCCGGCGTCGCACCGGTCGCGATTGGTTATGCCGGCCTCAAGGACCGTCACGCGGTGACCCGTCAGACCTTTTCCGTGCAGCTGGCTGGCCGGCCCGATCCGGACTGGTCGACGTTTCCACACGCCGAGGTCAAAGTGCTGGCGGCCACGCGGCATTCGCGCAAGCTCAAGCGCGGCGCGCTGCGCGGCAACCGTTTTGTGCTGCTACTGCGTGAGGTGCAGGGTGATCGCGCAGCGGCCGAGCGGGTGCTGCAGCAGATCACCGCGCGCGGCGTGCCGAACTATTTCGGCGAGCAGCGTTTCGGACGTGAAGGCGGCAACGTGGCACAGGCGCGCGCGATGTTTGGCGGCCGCCGGGTCGAACGCGACAAGCGATCGTTCCTGCTGTCGGCGGCACGTTCGCAGATCTTCAACGACGTGCTGGCCGGACGGATCGAGCGCGACGCCTGGGATACGCCGCTGGACGGCGAGATCTGGTCGCTGGCTGGTTCGCGCTCATGGTTCGGACCGGAGCCGTTTACCGACGTGTTGGCCGAGCGGCTGGCGCGCGCCGACATCCATCCTTCCGGACCACTGTGGGGACAGGGCGAACCGCCGACGCAGGCTGAGGCAGGCGCGCTTGAGCGTCGCATCGCCGCAGCCAGCAGCGATCTTGCCGAAGGCATCGCCGCAGCGCGCATGGATCAGGAACGGCGGCCACTGCGGCTGATTCCGAAGGACATGAAGTGGCGCTGGCTGGATGATGACGTTCTGGAGCTGACCTTCGAATTGCCCGCCGGTGCCTATGCCACGGTGGTAGTGCGCGAGCTGGCCTGCTAGCTGCGCGTCTGCGTCGTTGATTCGCGGGAAGCGGTCTGAGAAACGTCGTGCAAGGGATGAGTTCCTGGAAGCGACTCAGCCTTTCAGCAGAACCACCACCGCGCCGGTGCCTCCCTGCGACGGCCGTGCCGAGGCGAACGCGACCACGTCATCGCGTCGTCTCAGCATCCGCTCGGTGAGACCTTTCAGCACCGGACCCGCAGCGCGCGAGCGCAGTCCCTTGCCGTGCACGATCAGCACGCAACGCAATCCGTGGTGCTTCGCCTCGGCCAGGAACGCGATGATGCTTGCCTGCGCAGCGGCGGCGTTCATCTGATGCAGATCCAGGTCGTCCTGCACGCTGAACTGCCCGCGCTTGAGTTGGCGCAGCAGCTTCGGCGGATAGCCATCGCGCAGATAGCTCAGTTCCTCGCCTATTTCGAGCAGTGCCGGGTCGAATGTCAGGTCGAGCAACTCGCCCGGCACCGCTGCCTCGTCGGCATCGAACATGTGCGGATGCGGCGCGGGGCGCTCGGGTGCGGGTGGTGAAGCTACGGGATCGAGCCGGCGTACCTCGCCGATCGCTTCGCGAAACAGGCGAATGTCCTCTTCGTCGACAGGTGTGGGCGCACGACGCTTCATGCCGACATGCTAACCAAAGCGCACAGGCGGTCGCCAATCGATGATCGTGACGCGCTCATGTGAAACCGCCGGCATGCTCCGGTAAACTGAGCGGACTGCGACGTCTGGCGTGGGTCACCGACAGGCGCATCCGCAATCTGTTTTCGATGGAGCATCATGCGAGTTCTGGTCAGCAACGACGATGGTGTGGATGCCCCCGGCATCCGCGTGCTTGCCGAATGTCTCGGTGCGATCGGCGAGGTCACCGTGGTGGCGCCGGATCGCGATCGTTCCGGCGCCAGCAATTCGCTCACCCTCGATGCGCCGTTGCGCGTGCTGCGGATGGACAACGGCTACTACCGCGTGGCCGGCACGCCCACCGACTGCGTGCATCTGGCGCTGGCCGGCCTGCTGAACGAAGAGCCCGACATCGTGGTTTCCGGCATCAACAATTCGGCCAACCTCGGTGACGACGTGATCTATTCCGGTACCGTGTCGGCGGCGATGGAGGGGCGCTTTCTCGGCTTGCCTGCGATCTCCGTCTCGCTGGTCACCCAAGATCACAAGGGCGTGCACTACCCGTCGGCAGCCAGGGCGGTGCTTCTGCTGATGCAGCGCTTGCTGGTCGATCCGCTGCCGGCGGACACCATTCTCAACGTCAACGTGCCGGACCGGCCGTGGTCGGAGATCGAAGGTTTCGAGGTGACGCGGCTGGGTCGCCGCCATCGTTCGGCGCCGTCGATCGCGCAGACCGATCCGCGTGGCCGGCCGATGTGGTGGATCGGTCCAGCTGGCGAGGTGGACGATGCCAGCCCCGGTACCGATTTCAATGCAGTGCGGCGCGGTTTCATTTCGGTGACGCCGATCCACGTGGACCTCACCCGCTTTCAGGCGCTGGAAAAGGTCAGCAGCTGGATGCAGACACTGAGCGACGACATGATCGATGGCCGCGCCGTGAGCGACGAGGCCGCCTGATGAATGTCTATCCGCTGCCGCCCGCCGACTTCAAAGGCGAGGGGATGACCTCTCAGCGCGCACGCGATCGCCTGGTGACCAGCCTGAAGGAAGGCGGCATCCGCGATCCGCGGGTGATCGAGGTGATGCGCAGCGTGCCGCGCCACCACTTCATCGATCAGGCGCTGCACTCGCGTGCCTACGAGAACACCGCGTTGCCGATCGGTCATGGCCAGACCATATCCCAGCCGTGGGTGGTCGCACGCATGACGGAAGCACTCCTTGAGCACTTCGGTCCGAAGCAGGGCATGCCGCGGAAAGTGCTGGAGATCGGCACCGGTTCGGGCTACCAGGCGGCCGTGCTGGCCGCGCTGGTGCCGCAGTTGTACACGGTGGAACGAATCGAGGAGCTGCTGCGTCAGGCGCGCCGGCGCTTCCGGCAGCTGGGTCTGGTCAATGTCCGCACGAAGCACGACGACGGCAAACTCGGCTGGCTGGACGAGGCGCCGTTCGATGCAATCATCCTCACCGCGGCTGGCGATACCGTACCGACCCGAATCCTCGATCAACTCAGTGCCACCGGAGTGCTGGTGGCGCCGGTCGGTTCGCCAAGCAAGCAGACGCTGATCCGGATGCGCGGCGACGGGGAAGGCGATTTCATCCAGGAGGAACTGGGCCCGGTCAGTTTCGTGCCGCTGCTTGGCGGCATCGGCTGATGCGTCTGTTCGGTGCCCTGTACGCCCGCGCGTTGGTGTGGGCGCGACATCCCAGGGCGGTTTACTACTTGTGCGGCCTGAGCTTTGTCGAGGCCTTCATTTTTCCGGTGATGCCCGAAGTGATGCTGGCACCGATGATGCTGGGCCGACGGCACAAGGCATTTTTCTACGCCAACATCTCGTTGCTGTTTTCACTGATCGGGGCGCTGGTGGGTTACGCGCTGGGACACTGGGCGTACGAGGCGGTGAAGCCGCTGTTCAGTCCGCAGATGCAGGACGCCATCACCAGCTGGGTGGAAAACCTGCGCAATGACATGAATCAGCATTGGTTGACCATGCTGGGTGCGCTGGCATTGGCTGCGCTGCAGCCGGTGATCCCGATGAAATTCGTCACCTGGGCGGCTGGCATCGTCGGCATTCCGGTGTTGCCATTCATGGCCTGCATGGCGATCGGGCGGGGCAAGCGCGTGTGGCTGCTGGCCATCCTGATCAAGTTGTTCGGCGAACGCGCGGAGCGGATTCTGCACAAATACATCGAATGGATCGGCTGGGCCGCCTTGCTGCTGCTGACCCTGCTGCTGGTGTGGTGGCTGTGGCTGCGTTGAACGCCGATCAGGCCAGCAAGGGATTCCACATGAAAAAGCGGCATGGCCTCGGTATGCTGATCGACATGAACCGATATCTGCAGTGGCTGGCTCTGGCAACTGGATGTGTGCTGCTTGCCGCCTGCGGCAGCATGCGCAGTTCGGTCGTGGTCGAACCGGCGCCAGGATACGACGATTACCGCCCACCCGCCCGGCCGGTTTCGTCCTACGCGCCGACGCCGGCGCGCACGCCGATCCCCGGCGGCAGCTATGAAGTGAAGAAAGGCGAGACGTTGTATTCGATTGCGTTCCGCAATGGCGTGGATTTCCGCGACCTGGCGCAATGGAATGCGATCGCGGTGCCTTACACGATCTGGCCGGGCCAGCGGCTGAAGCTGTCACCCGCGGGCCGGACCGGTTCAGCCGTCCAGGTTGCCGCCGGTGCTCCGGGTTCGACGGCGGTTCCGGCGAGCATGCCGGCATCCGTCAATCCTGCACCTGTCCCGGCATCTGCGCCCTTGTTCGAACCGGTCACGTCATCCGACACAACGTCCGGAACGGCCTCGGCGATCAAGCCGGTGTCCTCGGTTCCCATGCCGATCAAGCCAAAACAGCATGCGCCCGCCGCATCCGCGACGGCAGCAGCGGTGGTTCCGGTGGCGGGTGTGGCGGCGACACCGCCCGCGCTGTTGCCGCCGCCCGCGCCGGCCCCCGTCACCGGTGGCTCATCGCGCGCGGTCAGTGGAGTAAGCTGGCGCTGGCCGGCCGACGGCAGTCTGCTCAAGCGTTTTCAGGCCGGCGATGCCATCCCTGGCATCGAGATTGGCGGCAAGGCCGGTGATCCGGTGCACGCCGCGGCCGATGGCGTAGTGGTCTACAGCGGCAATGGCCTGGTGGGCTACGGCGAACTGGTGATCATCAAGCACAACGACAGCTTCCTGTCGGCCTACGGCCACAACAGCAAGCGGCTGGTCAAGGAAGGTCAGCGCGTGACGGTCGGCCAGCCGATCGCTGAAATGGGTTCCACCGGGGCGACCCGCAACGAACTGGAATTCCAGATCCGCAAAGACGGCAATCCGGTCGATCCGCTCGGCTATCTTCCGTCACGTTGACGGAAACCCAGCAGTCGCCGCCCGCGCGGTGTCCATCAAGCCGGTGCCAGGATGAATCCGGCGACCACCCGCCGTCCTTCACCGGCCAGGAGATTGTAGGTTCGCGCAGCGGCGGCGTTGTCCATGGCCTCGATGCCTACACCCTTGCGCAGAAATCCGGCCATGAACGCAGCGGCGGGGAAGACCTGTCGCTCGCCTGTCCCCAGGATCACCAGTTCCGGCTGCAACGCCAGCAACGTGTCCACATGGCTGGCATCGAGCAGAGCGGCGCTGTCGACCGGCCAGTCCTCGACGGCCTGATCGGGCGCCAGCAGAAAGCTGCGGGTGAGTTCACGGTCGATCAAGGTGATGCCATGCGACCCGACTCGGCGCACGAACAGATAGCCTTCGGGACGATCGAGCGAAATATCCATCAGCGTGGCAGGGCGATTTTCGGCTCTTCGACGTTGCGACGGAAGATCACCACGACGTGGCCGATCTGATGGATCTTTTCAGATTTCGTGCCATCGACGAGGACGCCGATCTGTGTCTGCCGCTCGTCCTTGTCGCCGCCGGACAACTTCACCTTGACCAGTTCATGGATATCCAGGGCGGAATTCAGCTCTTTCACCACGGCGGCGGTGGCACCCTTGTTGCCCAGCAGGACCAGTGGGCTCAGATCATGAGCGAGGCTGCGCAGGTAACGTGTCTGCGAGGAAGAAAGGGCCATGCTCAGAATGCTCGATTCGCGGTAAATGAACGGCAAAGGGTATCATGTGGCCTTCTTTTACCCAATCCGTGAACCCGTCCCATGGCCCGCAGCAAGAGCAGTGCAGTCTGGCTGCGCGAACATTTCAACGACGAATACGTCAAGAAGGCGCAGGCCGAAGGGCTGCGTTCGCGTGCGGTGTACAAGCTGGAGGAGCTGATCGAGCGCGATCGTCTGCTCAAACCCGGGATCCGTGTGGTTGACTTGGGGGCAGCGCCGGGGAGCTGGTCGCAACTGGTGAGTCAGCGCCTGGGCGGTACCGGCAGGATTTTCGCGATGGACATCCTGCCGATGCAAAGTATCGCCGGGGTGGATTTCCTGCAGGGCGATTTTCGTGAAGAAACGGTGCTGCACGAGCTGGAAGGACGCTTGCAGGGCGAAAAGCTTGATCTTGTGCTGTGCGATCTGGCCCCCAATATGAGTGGTGTGGCGTTGGCCGATCAGATTCGCGCGATGAATCTGGCTGAGCTGGCGCTTGATTTCAGTCGGCAGTGGCTCAAGCCGGGCGGTTCGTTCCTGATCAAGCTGTTTCAGGGGACGGGCTTTGACGATTACCTGCGCAGCTTGCGCGCGGACTTCACCCGCGTGACCATGCGTAAACCCAAGGCCTCGCGCGCGCGTTCGCGTGAGGTGTACGCACTGGCGGTGGGGCGCAAGCCTTCCGCGGTGCAACCGGCGAGAACAGTGCATGAATGAGACAGCGAAAAATGTGTTGCTCTGGGTGATCATTGCGGTGGTTCTTTTCACCGTTTTCCAGAGCTTCAATCCCCGTGGCGGCGCATCCTCCGACCTTCCCTACAGCGGTTTTGTCCAGAGTGTGGACAACGGCAATGTGGCGACGGCCATCATCAGCGCCGACCAGCCCGCCACCATCAGTGGCAAGTTGAAGGACGGCAGCGCGTTCCGTACGGTCGCCCCGATGCTTGGCTTCTCCACCAATGCGGTGGTCAAGCAGATGCAGGACAAGGGAGTCGAGGTCCGCCAGGATCCGTCCGAGGGGTTTTCGCTGATCGGCCTGCTGGTCAGCTGGTTGCCGGTGTTGCTGATCGTCGGCGTGTTCATCTGGTTCATGCGCCAGATGCAGTCAGGCGGAGGCGGTCGGGGCGCCATGAGCTTCGGCCGTTCGCGCGCCAAACTGCAGGGCGAGGACCAGATCAAGGTCAACTTCAGCGATGTCGCCGGTTGCGATGAGGCGAAGGAGGAGGTCGGTGAGCTGGTCGAGTTCCTGCGCGACCCCGGCCGTTTCCAGAAACTGGGTGGCAAGATTCCGCGTGGCGTGCTGATGGTTGGCCCGCCTGGCA
This sequence comes from Rhodanobacter sp., assembly GCA_040004895.1. Classification (GTDB taxonomy): domain Bacteria; phylum Pseudomonadota; class Gammaproteobacteria; order Xanthomonadales; family Rhodanobacteraceae; genus Rhodanobacter. The sequence continues at coordinate 13,813 of JBDTZX010000384.1, forward strand.
CAGGCAAGACGCTGTTGGCAAAGGCCATCGCGGGTGAGGCGAAGGTGCCGTTCTTCGCGATCTCAGGTTCTGATTTCGTCGAGATGTTTGTCGGCGTCGGCGCCAGCCGCGTGCGTGACATGTTCGAACAGGCCAAGAAGCACGCGCCGTGCATCATCTTCATCGACGAGATCGATGCGGTAGGTCGTCACCGCGGCGCGGGTCTTGGTGGCGGTCACGACGAGCGCGAGCAGACCCTCAACCAGCTGCTGGTCGAGATGGACGGTTTCGAGGGTACCGAAGGCGTCATCGTGATTGCCGCGACCAACCGACCGGACGTGCTCGATCCGGCGCTGCTGCGCCCGGGCCGTTTCGATCGCCAGGTCGTGG
>JBDTZX010000232.1:0-4173 GCA_040004895.1 Rhodanobacter sp.
TGGTCCACAACATGTAGTTGCGGTTGTAGTTGTCGGCCTTGAGCTTGGTGTAGAAGGCGTTGAGGTCGAGGGTCAGGTTGTCGGTGGGCTTGAACTCGATGTCGATCGAGCCGCCCTTGCGGGTGCGCGTCTGGGTGAACAGCGTGGCGCCGAGTTCCTGCGGGTAATAGACGCCTTCCAGATCCGGATGATCCAGCACCACCTGATCCTTGACCGGGCCGATCGCGGTGAGCTTGGTGTAGCCGCCCACCAGTTCCTGACCATTACGTTGCAGGCTGCGCTTCTCGAAGAAGCCCTGCACCATCACGCCGAAGGTATTGCTGTCGTTCTTCCAGTTGAACAGGCCGCTGAACTGCGGCTTGGTGTTGTCCGGCAGGTCCGCGTAGACGCCACCGACCGATGCTTCGGTGGTGTACTGCTTGGCGAACTCCAGCGGCTTGCGCGTGATGATATCGACCGAGCCGGCTGCGCCGCCTTCCTGGATCTTCGCTTCGGAGGTCTTGTGCACCACCACTTCGCTGACGATTTCCGCCGGCAGCAGGCTGTAGCTGACGCTGCGGCCGACGGTGGCGACCTGGCTCAGCACGAACCAGTCGCCGGTACCGACGGTATGCCCGTTGACCAGGGTCTGGGTCATGCTGGGATTGGTGCCGCGCAGGCTCACGCGATCGCTTTCGTCGAAGCCGCCTTCGCTGGCGCTGGACGAGCTGATGTTGACGCCCGGCAGGCGCTGCAGCGTGTCGGCGACGTTCTTGGCGGGCAGCTTGCCGATGTCTTCGGCGGTGACGATTTCAACGTGCGAGGCTGCATCTTTCTTCAGCGCAAGCGATTCCGCCTCGCTGTCGCGAATGCCGGTGACCATCACCGTGCCCAGGTTCTTGGCATCCTTTTTCGTCGGCTGGCTGGCCGGTGCGGTGGTGTCGGTCTGCGTGGCGTCCTGCGCAAACAGCGCGCCGGACAGGCACAGGCTGGTGACGATGCTGGTGGCTAGTAGTGTCTTGCGGTAATTCATGGTGTCCTCCCCTCAGAGGCTGGCTCGAATCAGGACCGACGTGGTGACGGTCATGCGCTGGTAGTTCAAGTGGTACGTATTGCCTGGTTTGGTGCCGTGTTACTGGATCGCGCTCATCGACTCTCCCTGCCGCTCATCCAGAAACCAGCCTGCGGCACCCATGACACCAAGCTGGCCGTGCTCAATCAGTCGAACCGGAACCTGTTGCAGATAGGCGCGCATCACGCCCTTGTTGAAGTAGCGCTCGCTGAAGGTGCTGGCGAGCAGGAACGAATGGATCTGCGGAAGAATGCCGCCGGCAAGATAGGCACCGCCGCGGGCGCCGTACAGCAGCACCAGATCGCCGACGAAGCTGCCGAGCAGGCCGCAGAAAACTTCCAGCGTCTCCACCGCGGCTGCGTCGTTGCCGGCAAGCGCCGCACCGGTGATTTCCGCGGGCGTCAGCAGGCGCGCCGGGCTGACCCGCAGCTCGCACAGCGTGCGGTACAGCTTGAGCAGCCCGGGGCCTGAAAGCGCATCCTCGAACGACACGTAGGCGCGATGGCGCGACAGCACACGCAGGATCTCGATCTCGCGTTCGTTGCCTGGCGCCAGCGAGATCTGTCCCGCTTCGGTCGCCAGCACCTGGGCGCGCGGATGTCCCGGCAGCAGCACCGCCGAACCCAGCCCGGTACCCGGACCCATCACCAGCACCGGGCCCGCCGATGCCGGCTGGGTGTTCTCGATGATGCATCGGGTTTCGCTGGCGTCGACAAACTGGGTCGCGTAAGCCAGTGCCTCGAAATCGTTGATCACGTCCAGGCGCTTGATGCCGAGGCTTTCGCGGATCTCGCGAATCGACACTTTCCAGGGCAGGTTTTCGTTGACGATGGCGTCGTCGAGGACGTAGCCGGCGCAGGCAACGGCGCAGCACTCGATCTGACTCTGCACGGCGGCATGCGGCGTCGCCGCCAGCTGGCTGACGAAGTCATGCAACATCGCGGTGAGGCTGTCCCAGTCGGCGCAACTGTAGCGGTGGTAGTGCAGCACACGAACCGGTTGTCGACCCTCGGCGTTGCCCACCACCAAGCCTATGCGTGCGTGCGTGCCGCCGACGTCAGCCGCCAGGAACGGCTGGCTCGGGCACGGCGCGGCGGCAGTCGACGTCGTCGACGGCTCCGATGCATGACGCTGGTTGGCAGCTTTCCCCACTCCGATCCCCCTGGCCCGCATTGCCAAACTCCGACGGCCCGTGTGCCGTGGATCGGATGTCTGACCTGATTCCGGCGGAGTCTGGATTCGAAATGACAACGTTGTCAATAGGACATGTGGCGAATCCGGAAATATTCGATGTGGCAATGCGACATAGCTGTCGTGGAAGTTTTCCATGCCACCGGACCAGTATCTGCCAAAGGCCTTGCAAAGGCGCATTTGCCCAAGGCCACAGGACGCTTTCAGGCCCATGCGGCAGCGCCACAAGCGACTCATCACCGATCAAATTTCCTAACTGACATGGCGGTCATACGGCGGTCACGGCACAGGACAAAATTGACAACGTTGCACTTTTCCGCGAATAAAGAGACATTCCGGTTGTCCGGTCATTCGACCGGCGCCGCGCAGCCGAAACCGGGGAGACCAATTCATGGCAACAACGCTGGCGGCGCCGCCGTCCGAACGCACGAGTTTCGGGCCGATGATCATCATCGGCGTGCTGTTCTTCATCATGGGCTTTTTCACATGGCTCAACGGGCCGCTCATTTCCTTCGTGAAAGTGGCTTTCACGCTGGATGACATCAACGCGTTCCTGGTGCCGTTCGCGTTCTACGTTTCCTACTTCGTGCTCGCGCTGCCCGCCGGCGCCGTGCTCAAACGCATCGGCATGAAGAAGGGCATGGTGCTGGGCCTCTTCATCATGGCCATCGGCGCGGCGCTGTTCGGCGAGTTCGTGCGCATTCGCATCTATTACGGTGCACTGACCGGCCTGTTCGTCATCGGCGCGGGCTTGTCGCTGCTGCAAACAGCGTCCAATCCCTACATCAGCATCCTTGGTCCGATCGATAGCGCTGCACGGCGCATCGGCATGATGGGCATCTGCAACAAGGTCGCCGGCGCACTGGCTCCGCTGGCGTTCGGCGCACTGGTGATGAAAGGCGTCGATGCATTTCTGGGGAAGGTCACCACGATGGCGGTCGGGCCGGAGCGCGAAGCCCTGCTCAACGATTTCGCCGCACGCGTGTTTTTGCCATACATGGCGGTGGCCGCCTTGCTGGTGGTGATCGCGGTGATCATCGCTTTCTCCGCCCTGCCGGAAATCAAGCCGGCCGGTGCCAACAGCGAAAGCTCGGTCGGTCATGCCAAGGGCAGCATTTTCAGCTTTCCGCATCTGTGGCTCGGCGTGCTGTGCCTTTTCGTCTACGTGGGTGTGGAAGTGATGGCGGGTGATGCGATCAACACCTACGGCCAGGGTTTCGGCTTGCCGTTGCAGATCACCTCGCATTTCACCACCTACACCATGGTGGCCATGCTGGTGGGTTATCTGGTCGGCTCGGCGTTGATCCCGCGCGTGATTTCACAGCAGCGCTACCTTGCCCTGTCGGCCGTGCTTGGCGTGCTGTTCGCGATCGGTGCCTACGTGACGCATGGTTATGCATCAGTCGCTTTCGTCGCCGCGCTCGGTTTCGCCAACGCGATGATGTGGCCGGCGATCTTCCCGCTGGCGATCAAGGGCCTTGGCAGTCATACCGAGGTCGGCTCGGCACTGCTGATCATGGGCATCGTGGGCGGCGCGCTGATCCCGCAGGTGTTCGTGCACCTCAAGGTGCACATCGACTTCCAGCTCGCATTCCTGGTCCTGATGGTGCCGTGCTACCTGTACATTCTGTACTACGGCATGGCCGGCCATCGGGTCGGCCAACACAGCCCGCGCTGATTCGGTTCGCGCCGCCCATCGGCCATACGCTACGATGCTTCGGCAGCCGCGCACTCAGCGCGGCTGCCGTCACGCAAGTCGACATTCCACATCACGATGCATAAGGCCCGCCTGTTGCGCAGTACGACCATCAAGGATGTCGCGGAACGGGCTGGCGTCTCGCTGAAGACCGTTTCCCGCGTGATCAACAACGAACCTTCCGTGCATGCCCGCACGCGCGAGAAGGTGCAGCGCGAAATCGATGCGCTGGGCT
>JBDTZX010000471.1:0-14077 GCA_040004895.1 Rhodanobacter sp.
AGGGCCTAGTACGGATGGCGGCAGCGACACCGCATGCCGGCCGGCTGGCCGCCGGGCTGCCTAGTCCGCGTACGATGATCCGGCCGTCGGGTGGCGGACGGTTCGGCACCCACATGCGGCGCGCCAGCACGAGCTGTTGAACATGCTGCTGGCCAGCGCTCCGGGGCGATCACCGGCTGCAAGAATCGTTCGATCCGGCCGATGCGTGCAAGCTGATCCGCGGAGATTTCGGCTGGCCGAATGCCTTCTTCACCGAAGACATGGCGAAATTGCATGGCAGCCCTGATCACCCGCGACAGCAAACCACGGGCCACGGCTCAAGCAGGCTGCGGCATGTTTTCCTTCGGGGAAGACGGACGTCCGGACGTCCGTTCAGTTCTCGACGCAGCTCTCATCGTCCGGGATCACGCAGTCGGGCGCGGCGGCACTGCTGCCGAGGCTGCGTGTGCGGACTTTCGGATTCAGCGCGCCCAGGGTGAGTCCTTTCGGAAGCAGCAGCCACATGCGCCCGTTCGCGTTCATCGAGGACGCCATGCTTCCCGCATCGTCGCCGAAACCCCAGAAGAAATCGCCACGCACGCTGCCGCGGATGGCGCCGCCGGTATCCTGCGCGAACATCAGCCGGTCGATGCTGCCGCTGCCGCCGGGTGCGGCGGTGGTGACGAACACCGGTGCGCCGAGCGGCGTGGTGCGCGGGTCCACCGCCAGCGAACGGCCGGCAGTGAGCGGGACGCCGAGTGCGCCCAGCGGTCCCTGCGGGCCATCCGGGATCACCCGGAAAAACACGTAGCTCGGATCGCCGATGCCGCTGACGGCGCCGCCGGCACTGAGGCCACTGCTGGCGGCAAGATTCTTCGCTGCACCCTTGCGCTGCGGATCCGCGGCGAGCCGCGCCGCGTCACTGCCGCTGATCTGGCTGCCGCCGATGTGGGTGGTGTCGCGTGATGGCCGGGTGGCGCCGGTAGAAGCCGACGCGGGCGGCGCCTTGCCCAGCAGTTGCGCGATCATCGCCTGTACCTGCGGATCGCCAGCGTTGGCTCTCGTCGGCGATGCAGGAGTGGGTGGCGGACGGGTGTAGCCGCTGACGGCATCGCTGGAACCGGAGCCGTTGCCGCTCTGTGCTGCGCGTGGTGAGCCACCGCCGCTGTGCCGTAGCTGCGCGATGATCGCCTGCACCTGCGCGTTGCCCGCGCGCTCGTTGCTCGATGGTGGCGATGCGCGGCGCACCGGTGGCGGTGGCGTCGGCGCATTCGATGGGGCGGTCGTGGCGGTCGGGGAGGTGCCGCTGCCGCCATGGCTGAGCTGGGCGATGATCGAGGAAACATCCTCGCTCGGCGCATCGGCGGCGGTCGCGGCGGCGCTTGCGGCGCCCAGGCGCAGGCCGCGGGTCTTGATCGCACTGCTTGCCAGCGCGGTGTCGCTGGAGGAGGCATTCGGCAGGAACGGCTGGCCGTTCTGTTCGGCGTACGCCACGCGCACCATCTGGCCGTCTTCGAGCCGGATCTTGCCGGAGCCCTGCACCTGCATCGAATACAGCGCGTAGGCATCCTGGACCCAGGCGAGCACCGGCGCATCGATGCCCTGGGACTCGATCTGCTGGCGATTGAAATACGGCACGATGCGGTCGGCTTCCAGGCGCACGCGATAGCGCTTGTCGGCCATGCCGGGCAGGTCGTCGGACAACGCGACGGCGTATTCATGTGCATCCGGCGTGTTCGGTGCCGCGGCCAGCAGGCGGTTGCCCTCGATGCGGAACCACTGGCGGCTGGCGCCGCTCAGCGAGCGTGCATCGAGCTGGTACAGGTCGCGCGGTGCGGCGTAGACCGGGAAACGGAAGCGCGCGTCCCGGCGGCTGCGTCCGGCAAGCTGAGGCTCGTAGTAGCCGGTGATGCGGCCGTCCGCGGTCGCATCCGGATTCATCACCTGGTAGACCTGGAAATGGGCTTCGAAGAAACGTCGCGCGGCGTCGTCGCTGCCGGTGTCCGCGCCATTCAGATCGGCACATGAGGCACTCCAGGCGCTCTTGCGCGAAAGCACCTTGCAGCTGCGACTGAAGACGTCGAGGCTTTCACGCAGCGCGTCGCTGTTCCAGCCCGGCAATGCGTTGAACGGCACCGGCTGGAAGCGCGCGTACTTGGTCGCGAACGGTTGGCCGAGGGCGTCGGTACTGCCGGCCATCGGCGCGGAAGCGGTGCTCGAGCCGGCCGTTGGCGATGTCTGGGCGACCAGCGCGCCAGACAGGCTCAGCGACAGGCCGAGGACGCACAGGGCGAGCGGTTGAAAGACGTGACGCTGGATCATGGTGCTCTCCCATGCGAAAGCATGACGACCATGATTGGCCCCGGCGGGGTTTGCCGCCATACCACCGACGCGCTATGGCGGCGGAGGGGGAATCCGTCTCAGGGGCTGGGCGCGTCCAGCGGCTGGTTCGCCCGCAGCGCCTTCACCAGCCGAGCGTGGTCGCCCTCGATCTTCTGCAGGCGCGCCTGCATCGCGTCGTTGCTGACCCATTGCGCGCTGAGTGCGCGGCGTCGGTCCAGGGTGTAGTCGATCTCGGCGAACGGTATCAGGGTGTCGTTGCTGGCCGGCGCAAAGCCGCTGATGTCGTGGATCAGCTTCAGCTTGGACAGTTCCGTCGCGGCATTTCGTCCGCTCTTGGCATACTGGGTGACGAAGTTGGTGATGCCGGTGCGCAGCGCGGGCGAAAGATCGTCGCGCACGATGATCACCGCGTGCGGAATCAGGCTCGACTTCCACAACACGCGCAGGCGCGCGTACTGATCTGGAAAGTGCTCGGCGAAGCGTTCGAGGTCGGCGGTGTTGTTGGTGGCCACGTCGACTTCGTTGTTGGCCACCGACAACGCGTTGTTCTGGTGGTTGTCCACCACCACGCTGGCAAAGAAGGTGTCCGAATCGAGTTTGCGGCTGGCGAACAGTTGCGTCTCCGGCACCAGGTAGCCGGACATCGACAGCGCCTCGCCGCGGGCATAACGCCAGTGGCTTGGCTGCCGATAGAGGTCATCCAGCGTGTGGATCGGCGAATTCTTCGGCACCAGCAGCACCGAGTAGTAGCCATGCGAACCGTCGCCGCGGGTGAGTTGTGCGATCACCTGCATGCGATTGTGGGCGACCGCGTCGAGCGCCAGCCGGCCTGACACAAACGCCATGTCCACGCGCTCCTCGGCGATCGCTTCGGCCAGACCTTCGTACGTGCTCACCGAAATGCTGCGGATCGGCCGGTGCAGCGCGCGACTCATGTCGTCGAGCATCGGCCGCCATGCATCCAGCGACTCCGACGGACCACCGATCGGCAGGATGCCGAAAGTCAGTGGCGCCTGCTGCTTTTCCGCGGCCGTCTGCTCGGCACCCAGCGGAGCGGCCAGCGAAACGAACAAGAAGGCTGCAAGAAACAGGCAAGCCGAACGCCACCATCGAGGTGGGGCCTCGGCAAATGTGTTGTCCCCGCATCCAACAACCAATGTCATTGCCCCTTGAGCAAGCTTGTCCGATCCGTCGGAAAGCCCTTCCTTGCCCAAGTCTACCGCCCGTCAGCGCGCAATGTGTGACAGCCGGGGCGGATCCGTGCCAGCGTTTCGGAAAATCCGGGCTGCGGCCCGGCTCAGAGTCCGCTGATGCGCCGGGAGGCGACCACGGCCTCGACCCGGTTGCGCACATTGAGAGCGCGGAAGATCGCCGCCAGGTGGATCTTGACGGTGCCCTCGCTGATGCCCAGGTCGCGTGCGATGACCTTGTTCGGCTTGCCCTGGGACAGCAGCCGCAGCACATCGATCTGGCGTTCGGTCAGCAGCTTGCGCAGGCGTTCCTCCAGCGTCGCGGTGGTTTCCGCACGCGCGGCGGCGCTGGGCACCGGAACGCTGCCTTCCAGCAGCAGCATCGGCGGAACATAGACGCCGCCGGACAGCACCAGCCGTACCGCGGACAGCATCACCTCGGGTGAATACGCCTTGGGGATGAAACCCTGTACACCCAGGGCGAGCAGTTCGCGCATCAGGGTGGAGTCCTCGGAGCCGGACAGCACCATTACCGGCACGCCGGGCAGGCTGGCGATGGTTTCGACCAGATGCTCGTTGCCGTTGGTGCCGGGCATGGTCAGGTCGATCAGCGCGAGCGCCGGCGCCGGCTCGTCGCGAATCACCCGGCGCAGTTCGTCGACGTCCATCGCCACGGTGAACTCGGTACCGGGACCGAGTTCGGCGAGTTTGAGTTTCACGCCTTCGACGATCAGTCGATGGTCATCCGCGATCAGTATCCGCATTTGCCTTTCCCCATGGCGGTCACCAAAGCATCCCGCCGCGACCTGTCTACCCCTTCGGCAACATAGCCGCAGTGCCCGCCGGCGGCAACACATCACGGGCCGCCCGAACGGCCTAGGCTCTCCGTGATATGGCCGTCGCGGCGGGCCGTCGTGAGAATCACTGATGATTCACGACAGGGAAACGGCCATGACCATGGCGCTCGCAGCAGGACGATGGCAAGGCCGGCAAGGCTTGTCCGCGCTGTGCTGCGTCATGCTCGCGATGCCTGCGCTGGCGCAGACCTCGATGCCGACGCCGACGACATCTGCGTCGGCATCGATCGCAGCAGCATCGACCACAGCGGCAAGGCCCGTTGCGGCCGACTCGATCGCCGTGCCCGCCGCGTCGGTCGCGAATGCCTCGTCGCCGGCAAGCATCGAGCCCTTCGACTGGCATGCCGCCCGCGGCGTGCTGTTCCGCATCCACTCGCCGCAGGCCGGCGCCGTGGACAGCCTGCTGTTCGGCACCATCCACATTGGCGAGCCGGCGCAATTCGGCCTCGATGCGGAGCAAATCGGCCGTGCCGTGCAGGCACGGCAGACGCTGGTCAACGAAGTCGATGGCGACACCCCGTGGCAGGCCCGCTATGACCGCTACCGGTTTCTGCCGCCGGATCAGAGCCTGGCGAAACTGATCGGCGGTACCGAATTCATCGAGCTCGGCACCATGCTGCCCGAACACAACGGCGTGCAGCTCAACCGGTTCAAGCCGTGGGTTGCGATGACGCTGCTGGAGGAAGGTCAGGACGCACCCGCGGCCAGCGCCGGTACCGCCGGTCAGCGCAGCATCGACAGCGTGGTCGAGGACATCGCACGCAAGCACGGCCTGAAGCTGGTGCATCTGGAAACGCTGGAAGATCAGCTCGCGGCGCTCGACTGCACTTCGCCCGCGGACTATGCGGCCGTGTTGCAGCAACGCCTCGCCGATCCGCAAGAGCTGCGCGCCGAGACCGAACGCTCGCTGGCATTCTATCGCGCCGGTGATCTGCCCGGCTGGCTGGCCGACATCGACGCGATGCACGGACTCGACGCGCGGGCACAGGGCGCCGAACGTCACGCCCGCAGCTGCCTGATCGAACAACGCAACGCACGCTGGATCGAGGAGCTGGAACCGTTGCTGCGCGCCGGCGGCTGCTTCGTCGCGGTGGGCGCCATCCATCTCACCGGCAAGGACGGCCTGCTGCTCGGGCTGGCCCGGCGCGGATTCGCAGTGAGCGCGCAGCCATGGTGATTCGAAGCGGGAAACCGGGGATCGGTAACGGGCAAGGTTCGGCGCGCGTTGCGCCGGGACTTTTCCGTTGTGACCGGATGCCCGGTTTGGAGCGCAAAGCTCCACGTCACGGCATGCACCATGTTCCCGCTTTTCCATTTCCCGTTGTTCAAGATCAAAGGCCACCACGATGCAGGCAGTAAGGCAGGTTCACTGGGCGCAAGGGGGATTTCTCACCCCGCAGCACCTGCAGGCGCAGGACGCCTGGCAGCAGGCGTATGCGCTGCGATTGCATCGGCAGTTCTCGCCGTACCACTGGGGTTACGAATCGCTGGTGCTGCGCGAGGATGCGCTGGCCACCGGGATGGCCACGCTGGAGCGTTTCGTGCTGCTGACGCGACAGGGCGAACTGATCAGCGGTGGCGTCGCGGCCACCGCCGAAGGTGGCGGCAATGCACGCGTACCCGAACGCAGCCTGCTGGAACTGGCGGTGCCGAACAACGACCCGATCTCGCTGCACCTGGTGCTGAAACGCGAGCGCACGCTGGACGGCCTCGGTCGTGCCGATGAGCGCAGTCGCCTGCCGGCACGGCACCGGCTCGATGGCGAGTCGCGTGCCGATCCCTACGACCCGCAGGCTCCGGCAGCCGACGTCGATTTCCTCGGCTACCAGGCGCAGATCGTCAGCAGCCTCGACGAAGGCGCCGATGCGTTGCTGGCCGCGTGCGAGTCGTACAAGTTCGCCGAGATCGTGCCGAACGGTCCGGGCCGCTTCAAACTTTCCACCGACTACGTTCCGCCGCTGGTCGCGCTGCAGGGTTCGGTCAACCTGCTGCGCTGGACGCGCGGGCTGCGCGACCTGCTGGTTTCGCGCGGCGCGGATTTCTCCAGCGTGAAACGCCAGCGCGGCATCCGCGCCGCCTCGACCAGCGCGCAGGAAGTGATGCGCGTGGTGATGATGCAGACCTTCGCGCGCTACATCGCCGACCTGCAGGAGGCGGTACGCGGCGGGGTGATTCCGCCGTATCCGCTGTACCTGCAACTGCGCGAACTGGTGGCGGAGTTCTCGGTGTTCTCCGAGGAGATCAGTTTCGCCGGCGGGCTGCGCGAGAATCCGGCCGAAACCGAATTGCCGCCGTATGACCACGACAATTTGCGGGTGTGCTTCCGCATCGCGTTCCAGCGCGCGGAGACGCTGATCAAGGCACTCACTGTCGGCGCCGAGGTCGGCATCACGCTGACTTTCGACGGCAAGCTGTTCAAGGCCGAGCTGCCGCCGAACCTGTTCGAGTCGGACAAGACGCGCTTCTACCTCGCGTTCGAATCCGAGCTGCGCGGGCAGGACCTGTTTGGACGGCTATCCAGAACCGGCAAGATCTGCTCGATCGAGGAAATGCCGCGGCTGCTGCAGGCAGCACTGTTCGGCCTGAAGATCGACCTGCTGCCGGTGCCGCCGGAGGAGCTGCCGCAGAAGACCCCAAACACCACCTATTTCCTGGTCGATACACGGCATCCGTTCTGGCAGGGCATCCGCAACGCACGCAACATGGCGGTGTTCTGCGACCTGCCGCCGGATCAGACGGTGATCAAGCTGTACCCCGTGGGTGCGGAGGAATAACGGCGATGGCGCGCATGCTCGACTTTTTCATCCCGCTGTATTCATTCGGCCTGGCGGTCGACGAGCAGGTGGCAGGCGGCAACGCGCAGGGCAGCGTGGACGAGGTCTATGCACGGGCTCGCGCGCTGATCGAACAGGGGCGCAGCGGTGCACTCGCCGCGGGCAAGCCAGCCGCGGCGGTGGAATCGGCGGCGTTCGCGGTGGTGGCCTGGTTCGACGAGATCATCACCCGCAACCCGTCGTGGTGGAGCCAGGCCAGCCCGCTGCAGGTGTCGTTGTTCAACACCAACAATGCGGGCAACGAGTTCTTCGAGCATCTTTCCAATCTCAAGGGCGGCGACGAGGAAGTGCGCGAGGTCTACTACCACGCGTTGCTGCTCGGCTTCGTCGGCCAGTACTACTTCGAGACCGGCGACCACGGCGAGCTGGGCAAGATCAAGGAACTGAACAGCCGTCAGCTACCGGTCGCTCCCGCGCCGCTGCACACGTTGCGCGAAGAGCAGATCACGCCGCAGCCCTATCTGATGAAGGATCCGTCCGGCCCGCGCTATCCCAAGCAGTGGGATGCGTTGCTGATGAAGGTCGGCGCGATCGTCGCACTGCTGATACCGCTGGCCTACCTGGTGTGGTTCTTCCTGTCGCCCGCGCGCGTCGCCGGGCCGAGCGTGCAGCAACTGGTGGACCAGGAGATCGCCGGCTACAGCTGCGCCGACCTCACCGGCACGGTCGGCAAGGACGGTGTGACGTCGATGAGCGGTTACGTTTCCAAGCCGGTCGATCTGGAACGCCTGCGCAACGACATCGCCGCGATCAAGGGCGTCAACTCACCGAGCTACCAGGTGAAGGTGCTGATCTGGCCGCACTGCGAAGTGGTGAAGCTGCTGACGCCATACCGGCAGCGTAACCTCGACCGCCACGACGGCCTCGCGGTAACGCCGACCACCGGCCACAGCGACCGTTTCGTCAAGGACGAGAAGATGATCGTGAAGCTGACCCAGGCGAATCACGACGGCTATCTCTACGTCGACTACTACACGGTGGAAGGCGAGGTGGTGCACCTGCTGCCGAACGCGCTCGAGCCGCGCAGTGGCCAGCTGATTCCGGCCAGCCAGCAGATCGACGTGGGCCAGTCGGGCGTGCAGGGCGGCGGCTGGATCACCATCGACGCCCCGTTCGGGCAGGAGCTGATCACCGTGGTTGCCTCGCCGACACCGATTTACAGCGGTGTGCGCGCGCCGATCGAACCGGCCAAGGACTACCTGCCGCTGCTCAAGCAGGCGATCCAGACAAACCGGGCCGACGACAAGTTCGTCGCCGACTTCATGACCATCCAGACCGAACCGGCGCGCTGAGGAGCATGAGCATGAGCCTCACCCAAAAAACCTGGTTCCGTCCCGCGCTGTGGGTGGCCGGCGGCGTCGTGCTGCTGGCGCTGATCGTGTTCGTGCTGCCGGCGATCATCCCCGGCATTCCACCGCGCTTCTGGCAGCTGCTCGGTCTGTGTCTCGCCGCGCTGGCGGTGCTGTGGTGGTTCACCAAGGGTGCGCGCAAGTATTCGCGCGCCGGTCGGGCGCGACAGCGCATCGGCGATCTCGGGCCCGGCAATCCGGAAGACGAACGCGAGCCGCTGGCCAGGATGAGCGCGGCAATCCAGGAAGCCAAGCGCGCGATCCAGCGTTCGCCCGAAATGGCTGGTGGACGCAACCCGCTGTACCGGGTGCCGTGGATGCTGTTTCTCGGTGATGCCGATGCCAACGTGCACGGATTGCTGCAGGCGGCGAATACCGCTTCGCCGTTCCCGGCACCGTCCGGCGGTGAATCCGAGGCGATCTGGCGCTGGTGGTTCTTCAAGTCGATGATCGCGATCGAGACCAGTCCACGGATCGTCTGCGACGCGTCGGCACGTACCGAGCGCGGGCTGTGGTATCAGGCGTTGATGCAGCTGGCCAGCGAGCGCGATCAGCTGCCGCTCAACGGCATCGTCGCGTGCATCGGCGTGCGCAGCCTGCTTGGCAACGTCGACACGTTGAAGGAAACCAGCATGCGGCTGCGCCGGCTGGTCGACGAAAGCATGGAACACCTGCAGATCCAGTTGCCGGTGTATGTGCTGGTGACCGGACTGGAGCTGTTGCCCGGTTACGCCGCGTTCCGCGCGGCGGTCCCGGCCGAGGCATTTGCGCAGGCGATGGGCTGGCGTCTGCCCGAGAACGAAGCGGTCAGTGCCGGCACCAGTGCCAAGTTCGACAACCTGTTCGCGCCGATCGCCGAACGCCTGCACGCGTTGCGGCTGACCGCGCTGGCCGCGCAGCATGACGTGAAGGGCCGTCGTGGCGTCTTCGAATTCGTGCAGGCGATCAGCCGCATGCAGGGTGGGTTGCGCCAGTTCGTCAGCCTGCTGTTGGAAGACAATCCGTTCCAGCGTACTCCGCGCTGGCGTGGCCTGTATTTCGTCGGCGGCCCGGGCCCGGACACGCCAGCGGGTGCGTTCGTCGCCGACCTGTTCACGCGCTTCCTGCCGGCCGACCAGCCGCTCGCCACGCCCAGCCTCAAGGGCAGCGCGGGGCGGATGAGCGTGACCGCGCTCGGCGTCGCGGCGTTGCTCGGATTGTCCGGCTACATCACCTACGGCCTCAGCCAGGCTCGCACCGACGATGCCCAGCTGCTGGCGCAGACGCGCGCCGCCTGCACCGGCCGCGAGAACGCCGGCGCCAGCGGACGGATCGCCTGGGTCGCTGGTTGCGGTCGCACCATCGAACAGCTCGAAGCGAGCGCCGACAAGAGTCAGCTCGGCTTCGGCCTGCGTCGCTCCGATCGCGACATCGAACAGCTGAAGCAGGAAGTGGTCGCCGACTTTTCCAGCCTGATCCTGGCGCCGTACGACCAGATGCTGGACGACGACGTGGGCAAGGGCCGGGTCGGCGTCGAACACGTGCTGGCGGTGACCCAGCGCCTGCGCATCCTGCAGCATTGCCGCGGCCGTGGCAGCGACTGCATCGACACCGAACTGCCGCACAACATGGTGTTCGATCCGCGCTCGCGGCTGTTCGCACCGTTCTTCACCGCCGACGCCGACACCCGTCGCGACAGCGACAATGCGAACGCTCTGCTCACCACGTATCTGGGCTATCTGCGCTGGCAGAAGAGTTCGGTGCTCGACGATGAGGAGCATCGCCTGCAAGCGGAATTGCAGCGCCTGCTGGCGATCTACACGCCACGTCCGCAGGATCTGGAAGTATGGGCCGATGCGCGCATGACCGGCCCGCGGCTGCAGGACTACTGGCTGCCGGCGGATCGCCTGGTCGGGGTGGAGTCGGGCAGCCTGCCCACTGTTTCGGCCGCCTATACGGCCGATGTCTGGAGCGGCGTGGTGGCGCCGATGACCGACACCATCGGCGACACCCTGGCGGAAAAAAAAAGTCTGTCCGACGGCTTTCGTAGCGCCTATTTCACCAGCTACTTCCATGCCTGGGCGCAGTTCCAGGCTCGCTTCTTCGATGGCGTGAACCTGTGGAAGGGCCATACCGACGAGCTGGCCACGCGCGCGGCCGGCGACGACAATCCGTACCGCTTTTTTTTTGAGAGCGTCCAGCGCAACCTGCTGAGCCTGCCGCTGCAACTGCCGCTGTCGGTGCGCTGGCAGCGCAGCTGGGCCCAGACCAAGGCCGCCGGCTGGGGTGGCTGGAAACCGTTCGGGGCTTTCATCGGCCACACCGTCGGTGGCTGGTTCAGCCATGCCGGCATCACTCCGCCGACCTGGCTGCTGGCGATACTCGACACGCGTCACAACGTGCTGGACAAGCAGCGCGCGCTGTTTGCCAACGGCTACCTGCGACTGCAGGCCGAGGGCGGCGACCAGAACCTCTATCAGATCGTCGCTGACATCTATCGCAGCAAGGGTGCGCCACAACAGCCGCCAGCCAGCGAATACGCCACGCTGCTGCAATCGGTGGACCGGCCGGACGACAGCTACGCCGCGAAATTCAAGGGCGACGATCTCGGCGCCTGGTCGGTGGTGCAGGGACCATCGCACCTGCTGCTCTATCTGACCGTGCAGCGCGCGGCGACGTATGTGCAGCAGCGCTGGAACGAAGGCGTGGCCGCGCCGCTGAAGCAGTTGCCACCGGAGCAGCAGATGGCGGCCCTGTATGGTCCGCAAGGCAAGCTCAATGCGTTCGTCAACGACTGGCTGGCGCCGTTCGTCAGCGAAAAAGAGCGTTCGCCGATCAAGCTCGGTGGCATCACGCTGCCGCTGACGCCCGGCTTCCAGGCGATGATGGCAGCGCAGAGCCAGGCCCAGCCCGCACTCAACACCGATCAGCCGTTCATGGTCGGCAGTTTCAGTTTCACCGGACCGAGCCAGGCCGGCTCGCTCGTCGAAGGTGCGCTCGGCACGGTGCTGCAGGTCGACTGCAAGGACCACAGCTTCAGTGCCAGCAGCAAGGCGCAATCGCTGGCCGAATCCAAGGTCGCGGTGTTCTGGTCGCCGGCCAACTGCCCGCAGGCCAGCCTGCGCATCAACGTCGAGCAACCGGCGCCCAACGAAGTGGCACTGGTGCCTGCCAGTTCGGCCAGCGCGGCCACTGCCGCTGTGCCGGTGGCCGCCGCTCCACTGGTGCTGACCAAGCTGTACTCGGGCCAGGACGGGTTCGAGCAGCTGCTGAAGGATTTCGCCAGCGGTTCGCACAGTTTCGCGCTGGCCGACTTCCGCGATTCGTACACGCCGCTGCAGTGGGCCGACATCACCGGCCGGCTCGGCGCAGTGGGTTTCAGCCAGACGCAGGTGTTTCTGGTCATCGACCTGTCCGATGCCATGAAGCAGTTCCTCAGCGCACGCAATACACCAGTTGCGATGCCCGCCACGATCATCGAATAGCACGTCGCCGAATCGGCTTTGTCAAATCGGCTTTATCAAATCAGGTTGTCGAAGGAGAACGAACCATGAGTATCGAACTGGCCGAACTGCTGGCGCCGATTTCCGCGGAGCATCCCTGTGGCGAGGACATCAGTTTCAATGAAGTCTATGACCGCGTGCGCGATGCGCGCCGCGCCGATGACCCCAACCTGCGCCAGGGCGAATGGCAGACCGATCTCAAGGTTGCCGACTGGCGCCTGGTGATCCGGCTTTCCACCGAAGTGCTGAGCAAGCAGAGCAAGGATCTGCAGATGGCCGTGTGGCTCGGCGAGGCGCTCATATCCACTGAAGGCCTCAGCGGCGCGACCCAGTCGGTGCAGCTGCTGCATGGCATGCTCGACACGATGTGGGACGGGCTGTTTCCCGAACTCGATGGCGACGATGCCGAGGAGCGTGCGGCCAAGCTCGCCTGGTACAACATCTACGCCAGCGACGCGCTGCGCCGGGTGCCGCTTTCCGGGGGCGTCAAGCCCGTGAACCTGCTGCAGTGGCAGGATTCGCGCGAAGTCGACAACCTCGCCCGGCAGAACCAGGAGTCGTACAACGCCGCGCTCGAGGAAGGCCGGCTCACCGGCGAAGCATTCGACAAGGCGATGCTGGAAAACCCCGGTGACGTGGTGCTGCGCCTGCTGGAGGAATCCGATCGCGCGATCGCCGCATTCGATGCCTTCAAGGCGATTGCCGACACCCGACTCGGCCGCGCGGCACCATCGCTGGCCGCAGTGGAAGACGCGCTGAAACGCATTCGTCAGGTCGTCGCAAAGACCGCGCAATCCAAGGGTGTGGGCGGCGCAGTTGCGGCCGCCAGCGGCGAATCGACGTCGTCTTTTTCATCGGCAGCCAGCCCTGCCGCCTCCGCGTCCGCAGGTGGTGCCATGCTCGACCTCTCCAGCAACAGCACCGCCAGCAAGGAAGCCGCGCTGCGCGCGATCAGCGACATCGCTGCCTTCTTCCGCCGCACCGAACCGCACAACCCGGTCGCCTTCATGCTGGACAAGGCTGTCGCCTGGGCAAACACGCCACTGGATGCGTGGCTCAACGAAGTGGTGAAGGACAGTTCGGTGCTGTCGTCGATTCGGGACCGGGTGGGAATTTCGGGGGATTGATCGACGCCGGCGTCTGTTGAGCAGAGCTGCAGACAGCTCACCCCGGATAGCGCGTCCCATCCCGATGCGAATAGCCCTGCGCATCCGCCATCAAATCGATATCCGGGTACGTGCACACATCCACGTCATCGCGACGGGTGCCGATCTCCAGCAGCACGGCCGTGGTGTCGCTGCGGTTGATGAGCTGGTGCCCGTCGGGCACATTCTTTGGAAACGCAGCGCAATCGCCCGCCCGAAGGATCTCTTCGCCGGCATCGGTGACCAGAACGAGTTCGCCGGACAGGACGTAGACGAATTCCTCCTCATGCGAATGCCAGTGCCGCTGGCTGGACCACGTGCCTGGCGGCAGTCGGGTCAGGTTGACGCCGAAGTCGGTGAGACCGCCGGTGTGGCCGAGTGCCAGCCTGCTGCGTGCGGCGGCGAGACGGGCGAAGGGCTCGGGATAGCTTGAGCCGGTGCGTGGGCTGAGCTGGTCGGGATAGACGCGTGGCATGGAATCTCCGCGGGCTGGGGTGGGAACTGGCTTCACGGGTGGCGGCAGGATGCGGCCGGACGGTCCGAAACCATACACCACCCCCAAAGTCATAGGCCGCCAACTGGCCTTACGGCTAATTCTTTCGCAGGTTGGGGGTTCCTAGACTTCCTCGTCATCGCCGTCGCGCATTCGCGCAACGGGCTTCGCCCAACTGCCGGGGAACTGCCATGGCCAAGAAAGAAAGCACGCAGCACAAACTCGACCGCGTTCGTGCACCGCGCGTGCAGCTCACCTATGACGTCGAAGTCGGTGATGCAATCGAGAAGAAGGAGCTGCCCTTCGTCGCCGGCGTGATCGGCGATTTCTCCGGGCAGCCGGCCGAGCCGCTGGCGAAGATGAAAGAGCGAAAGTTCGTCAATGTCGACAAGGACAATTTCGACG
>JBDTZX010000268.1:0-4115 GCA_040004895.1 Rhodanobacter sp.
CGCACAGCCCGATCGGCTGGAACAACACCGCGTTGCCGAATGCCGCGATGCCGTTCCCGCTGTGGGAGCTGCAGGGAACGCAGACCGCGGTGATGAAGTCAGGCAGTGCCGACGAAGTGGAAAAGCTGGATTTGTCGCATCCGGGGAAAATGACACCGGCGCAATATCAGCAGGCCACCCGTGACCTGACCAGTTTCCTCGAATACGCTTCCGAGCCGGCCGCGTTGCAGCGCCAGCACTACGGCATCTGGGTGATCCTGTTCCTGGCTTTCTTCACCTTTCTGGCCTACTTGCTGAAGAAGGAATACTGGAAGGACATCCACTGATCCGGATGGCATTATCCGAACGCGGCGGCCACAGAGCCGCCGCGTTCGTCTCACCGATGGGGAATTGCGCATGGTTCAAAGCGCTCGCTTGCGTACCGTACTGACGCTGTACACCACCGCCGATGACATCCAGTGTCATCGCGCCCGGCTGGTGCTGGCAGCCAAGGGCGTCAGCTATGAACGGGTACTGGTGGATCCGGCCAAACCACCGGAGGATCTGATCGACCTCAATCCGTACGTCACCACACCCACCCTGGTCGACCGCGACCTCACGTTGTTCGATACCTCGGTGGTCTGCGAATATCTGGACGAGCGCTATCCGCATCCGCCGCTGATGCCGATCGATCCGCAATCGCGGGCGCGCTTGCGGGTGGCGTCGGTACGCATCGAGAAAGACTGGTTGCCGCAGGTCGACGCAATCCGCGCCGGCGGCCGCCCGGCCGATACCGCGCGCAAGCGTCTGCGCGAACATCTGCTGGCTACGCTGCCGTTGTTCAAGGCATCCCGGTTCTTCCTGAATCCGGAAATGAGTCTGGTCGATTGCCTGGTGGCGCCGGTGATCTGGCGGTTATCCTGGCTGGGCGTCGAGCTCGGCCGCGAAGGCAAGCCGATCATCGATTACGGCGAACGTTTGTTCCACAGTCAGGGTTTTGCGCGCAGCATGACCGATCACGAAAAGGCCATGCGACAAGTCCATGAGTACGAATGAAACCGAGTCGATGAGTTCCAACCGTCCGTATCTGCTGCGGGCGATCTATGACTGGATCAGCGACAACAACCTGACTCCTTACGTGCTGGTCGACGCCGGTTTCGAAGGCGTGCGCGTGCCGCCTCAGGTCATCAAGAATGGGCAGGTGGTGCTCAATCTGGCGATGCGTGCCGTGGCCAACCTGGACCTTGGCAACGAATGGATCACTTTCCAGGCGCGCTTCTCCGGCGTCAGCCAGTCGATCCATATTCCGGTGCAGGCGGTGCTGGCGCTGTACGCGCAGGAAAACGGTCAGGGCATGATGTTTCCCGCCGACGAGGCGACGGATGCGCCTGCGGCATCCGCGCAAGCGAAGACGTCCGATGAAACCCCGCCGCCGGATCACGGTGGCGACAAGCCGAAACGTGGCGCGCCGCACCTGCGGGTGGTCAAGTAGTTTCGCGCAACCATCTGCAGTGGGCTCGGCTCAATGCGAGTGGTCGTCGAGATGACGACGCGGATGCAGCGGCACCACATTGCTGATGGCTGCGGGCAGATTCGAATGGGGAGTCGCCCCGCGCGGCGGAGACAGTTCGATCGTCGGCAGGCTGAGCCCGCTGAGTGCCGTGCCGATCATCCACAACCGTCCCGGTTCGCGATCATCACCCTCGATGCTGACCTCGAAGCCGTAACAGCGCTCGATCATGTGCCAGCCGTTGACCCGGCGCAGACGGACACCGCGCAGGCCGACGGTTTCGTCCAGCAGCTGCAATCCATGTTGCTCGCACTGCCGCCGTGCTTCGCGCACGGCACGCTCGCGCGCCACGCTGAGCTTCAGCCACAGCCCGACGATGGCGCCAAGCACCAGCAGCAGTATCAGGTTGGATAGGTCGCTCATGCCTGAAGTGTGTGGGCGAGGCCGCCCACACGCAAGCCATGCGGACGTCTACTGCAGTCGCAGCCGCAGTGACAGGTCGATGGCCCGCACATGCTTGGTCAATGCACCGACCGAGATGAAATCCACGCCGGTGCGGGCGAACTCGCCGATCGTGTCCAGTGCGACATTGCCGGAGACTTCAAGGGCCACCCGGCCGGCCGTGCGACGTGCCGCTTCGTGCATCAGCGGCACGCTGAAGTTGTCGAGCATGATGCGATCCACGCCGGCATCCAGCGCCTGGGCAAGTTCGTCGAGATCTTCGACCTCGACCTCGAGCAGCAGATCGGGATGCAGCCGACGTGCCGCGTTGGTCGCCGCGGCGATGCCGCCGGCGGCGATGATGTGGTTTTCCTTGATCAGGATGGCGTCGTGCAGACCCATCCGGTGGTTGTGGCCACCGCCGCAAAGCACCGCATATTTCTGCGCCAGGCGCAGACCGGGAAGGGTCTTGCGGGTATCCAGGATTTTCACTCCGGTACCGGCGACGGCAGCGACATAGCTTGCCGTGGTGGTGGCGGTGCCCGACAGCAGTTGCAGGAAATTGAGCGCCGACCGTTCGGCGCTGACCAGCGGTCGGGCGTGGCCGGACAGCTGGCAGATCAGACTGCCCGCGGTCGCGCGTTCACCGTCGCGAATCATCCATTCGATCTGCACCGCGGGGTCCATCCGTCGGAAGCACGCGTCGAACCAGGCGGTGCCCGCGATCACGGCACTCTCCCGGCAGGTCAGTTCGGCCGTGGCAATGGCATCGGCAGGCAGCAGTTCGGCGGTGGCATCGCCAGGGCCGAGATCCTCGGCGAACGCGCGCTCGATGTCGCCATGAATCTGCGCCGCATTCGGCAGCGCCGACGACACATCGAAACTCATTCGGTGTCCGTGCTGGTGGAACTGCCGGGTTGCTGCAGCCGCCCGACGATCGCGGTCATCGCGCGATCGAACAGCGCGTTGGCGGCAAGCACGTGGGCGAGCCCATCAGCCAGCAACACCGCGAGTTCGTGTGGCGCGTAGTCGGCCACCTTGAGGCCACGACGGTTGACGAACAGGTACCGTCCGCTCATCGGGCTGATCCACGAAAGCTTGGCGCGCGTCATCGCTTCGTCGGCCAGCGCAAACTCCAGCCAGGTCCCGGGCTGCAGTGACTGCACCTGCTGCCATTCGGGACTGTCCGGCGGCACCGTGACCGTGTCGTCAATGATTTCGTCAATCAGCAGCGAGTCACGTTCGGCGATCGGCTGGATGCTTTCGGGAATCACCTGCTGCGAAAGGTCTTCGCCGACGGCGGCGGGTTCGCCGAGTTGCTGTCGGTAATAGGCATGCAACTGATCGAGCAGGCGCTCGATGTCCTGTTCCTGGAAGGCCACGTTGATCAGCCCGAGGCGCAGCGAACGCTCGATGCCGGGCAGCATCTGCCGCAGCATCTGCCGGCTTTCCGGATCGTTGGCCGGGCGGGTGCTGGCAATGAAATCGTCGACGAAATGCAGTGCGCTGCGAAACTCGGGCGAGCTTTCACCTTGACGCAGGACAGTCAGCACCAGATGGTTGGCCCAGGCGCGGGAAAGCACGCCATGCACCAGTGGCGGCAGCTTGCGGTCGCCGATGCGATCGAGGATTTCGCGCGCGGCGCGGCGGCGCGCCTGTTCGAGTTTCTCGCGCCCCTGGGTGGATTCAGCGACGCGCTGCTCGGCCAGTTCGGAACGGCGCTTGTTGATGTCATGGAATTGCTGCAGGTCGATCAGCAGGCGGTCGAAGATGCCCATGTCGTCGTCAAAATCGTGCAGCAGCTGCTCGACGATCGACTTCACCTTCTCGTGCAGCCGATGGTCGCGATCGGATTCCTCCGACCAGCCCTTGGCCTGCTCAGCCAGGCCGTCCAGCAACCGGCGGGCCGGATGCTGGCGATGGGCGAACATCTTGCGGTCCAGAATGGCCGCCTTGAGATACGGAATCTGCAGGCGCGCCAGCAGTACCTGCATCTGGGTTGGCAGGTTGCGATCCTCGAGGATGAATTCGAACAGCATGCCGACCAGGTCGATGGTGTCCTCATCGATGGTGGCGACGCGCGCCGGACGCTCGCCGCGCAGCGCACCGATCTGCGTCAGCAGCTGGCCCTTCAGCTGCATCACTTCGCGGCCGAGATCGGCCGCGTCGTTCGGTTGCGCGTTCG
>JBDTZX010000271.1:0-13953 GCA_040004895.1 Rhodanobacter sp.
TTGCGGTGTCGGCGGCACTGGTGGTGGACATTGCCGCCGCCGTGCTGGCGATCACCGCGATGCACGACGCACGCATCGGCATTGCGATGATGCTGGCGGTGAACCTCAGCGCGGGCGCACTGATCCTGCCGCTGCGCCTGTCCAGTTTTTTCGCTGCACTGGCGACGCTGGGCATTCTCGGCAATACCTTTCTGGGCACATCAAGCGGCAGTCCCGGCGACCGCGACATGCTGGAATCGGCACTGTTCGGTCTGGCCTATTTCGCCAGCACCACGTTGTGCCACGTGCTGGGCCGCCAGCTGCGTGCCACCGAGGCGCTGGCCGAGCAACGCAGCACCGACCTGGCCAATCTGGCCCAGGTCAACGAGCTGATCATCCGGCGCATGAAGACCGGCGTGCTGCTGGTCGATGACGCCAACCATATCCACCAGATCAACGAATCGGCATGGATGTTGATGGGCAATCCGGGTGCCGACCAGCGCGATCTGGGCCAGCTGGCGCCGGAATTGTCCCGCCGGCTCTATCACTGGATGACGTCCGGCAAGCTGGACGAAACCGCGACCCAGCTTGCCGACGGCGTGCCCGAAGTGGTGCCGCGCTTCACCCGGCTGGCACCGAACGACGATTCGCACGTGCTTATCTTCCTCGACGATACGTCCCTGCTGTCGCGACGTGCCGAGGAGTTGACCCTGTCATCGCTGGGCCGGCTGTCTGCCTCGATCGCTCACGAGATCCGCAACCCGCTGGCGGCAATTCGCTATTCGGCGCAGCTGCTGGCCGAGTCGAAAAGCATGGACACCACCGACCAGCGCATGGTCGAGATCATCAACAATCACTGCATCCGGCTCAACGAGATCATCGAGAACATCCTGCAGCTCTCGCGGCGCGAGCGCTCGCGTCCGGAAACGCTCGATCTCGGCCACTGGGCACAGGGTTTTGTCGAGGAATACAGCCAGGGCAATGATCTGGGTGGCGATTCGCTGCGGGTGATCGCCAGCACCGACGCGCCAGTGACCGCGGTCGCCGATCCGCAGCAATTGCAGCAGGTGGTATGGAATCTGGTGCAGAACGCCCTGCGCTATGGACGCCTGCCCGGCGAGCCGGCACGCGTGATGGTGGTGGCCCGGCAGGGCGAACACGGCGTGCCGATCCTGGAAGTGATCGACCGTGGCCCCGGCATCGCACCGAAAGTCGCGGCACAGATTTTCGAGCCGTTCTACACCACCCACGAATACGGCACCGGGCTGGGGCTGTATCTGGCCCGACAGATGAGCGACGCCAATCAGGCCGCGCTGGAATACGTGCGCGTGGCCGGCGGCGGCAGCTGTTTCCGTCTCACGCTCACCCCGGCGCACATGGGCAAGACGATCACCGACGACGCCATCTGAGCCATCGTTGGACCATCGCTTCAGGTCCCGCGAACGATCAGCTCGACCGGCACGGTTTCCGAATGCGCCGCTTCGCCATGAATCAGCGCAAGTACCTTGCGCGCCAGCAGGATGCCGCCTTCCTGCCAGTCCTGCCGCACCGAACTGAGTGGTGGCAGGAAGCTCGCTCCCGCCGGCATGTCGTCGTAACCAACCACAGACACGTCGCCGGGCACCGTGCGGCCCAGTTCGATCGTGGCACGGATCGCGCCCATGGCGAGCAAATCGCTGCAGGCGAAGATCGCGTCGAAATCGACCTTGCGCGCATGCAGCGAACGGACCGCGTCCGCTCCCGAGTCGGGGGTGAATTCGTCTCGACGCATCAGCAGCGGCTTGATCCCGTGGACCGCTAGCGCATCCACGAAACCATTGAGGCGCTGATAGATTTCCGGGTGTCCGGTATTGCCGATGAAGACCGGATGGCGACGGCCCATCGCCACGAAGCGATCGGCGACCACCGCACCGCCAAGTCGGTTGTCGCCGCCAACGATCACCTGCGTATCCTCAGCCGTATCGGCACCCCATACGACCATCGGCAATCCCAGCTTGTCGAAGCGGCGAACCGCATCCTGGTGCACGCCCTGGCCGAGCAGGATCAGTCCGTCCGCAGCCTGCACCGCTGCCGCCGTGGCGCCCTGGCGCGTGGTCAGCAGCACACTGAAACCGGCAGCGGTCAGTTCCTGCGAGATACCGCCGAGCAGCACCAGCGGGTAGGGGTCGAACATGGTGCGGTCGACCGACGGCTTCATCTCCACGATCACTGCCACTGTGTGGCTGCGGCGCAGGCGCAGATTGCGTGCGCTGACGTTGAGCTTGTAACCGTGCTCGCGCGCATGTGCCTGCACGCGATCGCGGGTTTCCGGCGTGACCAGCGGACTGTCACTCAGTGCACGCGATACCGTGATCTTCGATACCCCGGACAGCTTTGCCAGATCGGCCATGGTCAGCCCACCTGACGCGAGCTTGCGCGCGCCTTTCTTGCTCAACGGTCTGGCCCCTGTTGCACTCGTCCGTTCCACATCGCGATGACGCCGCGCGACGGCATGGGTTCACCGGTGCGGCGACCGCAGTGTGTCGGCTCGTTTCGACGCATGCAAGCGCGGTTCGGGCCTTGCCGGGGCGGAACGTTCAAGAGGTCGCCATGACAGTCGTGCGAACAACAACCTGATCACCTTCCGGCACTGAATTCGCGCGCGAATTTGATGCGTTGCGGCAAGTCATTTCAAATGATATCGATACCTTGATATCGATATCATTTAATGCCAAGCTCGCCGCCGACGCAACCATGGCTTGGCAATCAGCACCCGCTTCAGCGGGAATCGGGGACTTACTTGGATCACCAGACAACGGTGCCGGTCGCAGAATCGACAGCTGCCAGCCACCCGGTCACCGACCCGTGGACGCTTATCCGGTGCAGCACGGATCCGGCCAACTTTGCGCAGGACGAAAGTCTGTTTGCGCTCGCCAACGGAACCCTCGGCGTACGCGGCGGGCTGGAGGAAGGCGACAGTCCCAGCCATTCCACCCTGCTCTCCGCGGTATGGGAACGCACGCCGATCGAGTACCACGAGCGCTTCCCCGGTTTCGCCAACCATACCGATACGCGCATCCCGGTCGCCGACGCCACACGGATCCATCTGCGTCTGGGCGACACCCAGGTACGGCTCGACCAGGGCGAATGGCTGGCCTTCGAACGTGTACTCGACCTGCGCGGCGGCTGTTACCGGCGTCATCTGCGCTGGCGTTCGCCGGAAGGCATCACGCTGGAGATCGATGCCCAGCGCATCGTGAGCCTGGAGGATGCGGGCCTCTTGGCGATCCGTTACCAGGTTCGTTCGGTCGACTACGCCGGGCCGATCACGCTGGAGTCGTCGATCAGCACCGCCCGCGAGGCCGTCGAGCAGGGCGTCGACCCGCGCATCGGCAGTCGCATCGACGGCGGCCTTGCCAACTGCGGTGCCAGCGCGGAAGAGTCGCTGGCCTGGGTGGGACAGCAGACCACGCATAGCGGCATCCGGCTGGTCTGCGCGCAACGCCATCAGCATGCCGACGATCTCGCGTTCTGCCATGCCAACCTGGCCCCGCACGGTGTGATGCAGGTCTACGCCGGTGCGCTGCAGCCAGGCAAGACGATCACTCTGGAAAAGTTCGTCGCCTATGCCTTTACTCCTCCAGACGCGACCGACCCGCTCGACGACCTGCTCGCCCGTGCGGAATCCTTGCTGGCAAACGCCATCGCCCACGGCTACGCGATCTTGCTGCAGCGGCAGACGCGCCTGCTGTCCGATCTCTGGGCGCACGCCGATCTGGCCATCGACGGCGACCCGGCCACCGAGCAGGCGCTGCGCTTCAACCTCTTTCACGTGTTCCAGTCGAGCAGTCGCGACAGTCATGGCAGCGCGGCGGCCAAGGGCCTCACCGGCGAAGGCTACGAAGGACACTACTTCTGGGATGCCGAGGTCTTCATGCTGCCGGTGCTGGCGATGCTGCAGCCGGCACTCGTGCGCGCGATGCTCAACTACCGCTTCCGCACACTCGACAACGCGCGCCGGCATGCGCGCGAACTCAATCACGCCAGCGGCGCGCTGTACGCATGGCGGACGATCAGCGGCGACGAATGTTCGTCGTATTTCCCCGGTGGCTCGGCGCAATACCACATCAATGCCGCAGTTGCGTGGGCCGTGCGTCTGTATGTGGACGCCAGCGGCGACGACGCGTTCATGCTGGCGCACGGCGCCGAGATGGTCTTCGAGACCGCGCGCGTCTGGCTCGAGGTCGGCCATTTCAGCGCACGGCACGCGGGTGCATTCTGCATCGATCGGGTTACCGGACCGGATGAATATTCCGCGCTGGTCGACAACAACCACTACACCAACCGCATGGCACGGCGTCATCTTCGTGACGCCGCCGCGATCAGCGAATGGATGGCCGAGAACCATCCAGTCGAATATGCCGACCTCGCCGCGCGCATCCATCTGCGCACGGACGAAACCCGGCAGTGGCAGCGCGCAGCCGACGCCATGCATCTGCCGGTCGATACGGCGCTGGACATTTTTCCGCAGGACGACGGCTTTCTCGACAAGGCCCGCCTGCCTGCCGACCTGGCCCGCACGCCGAACAAGCAGCCGCTGTTGCTGCGCATGCATCCGCTGACGATCTACCGGCACCAGGTGTGCAAGCAGGCCGATACGCTGCTCGCCCTGGTGCTCGCGGGTGACGATGTCGACACCGATGCCAAGCGCCGCAACTTCGACTATTACGAAGGCGTCACCATCCACGATTCCACCCTGTCGGCATCGACCTTCGCCGTACTGGCCGCCGAAGTCGGCCATGCCGGCAAGGCCTACCGCTATTTTCTCGACACCTTGCGCGTCGATCTGGATGACCTGCACGGCAACGCCGCTCATGGTGTGCACATGGCGGCCATGGCCGGCAGCTGGCTCGCGCTGACCTGGGGCTTTGGTGGCCTGCGCGTGCTGGACGGCCGGCCATCGCTGTCGCCGCGACTGCCCGAAGCCTGGACTTCTTATCGCTTCGGATTGCGCTGGCGCGACGCACATCTGCGCGTCGAAGTGGGCCGTGACGGCGTGCTTTATACGCTGACCTCCGGCAGCTCGCTTGCCTTTTTCCACGCGGGGGAACCTCAGCAGTTGCGCGACGGCCAGTCCCTGCACCTGCCACGCGTCGACCTGCATGTGGCACTGGTGCTGGCGAAGCCGACACGTCCGCTGAAGGCGGTGATCTTCGATCTGGATGGCGTGATTGCGGACACCGCCGTGGTGCACGACGCCGCATGGAAAAAGCTTGCCGCGGAAATCGATATCACGTTCGACGAAAGTCTGGGCGAGCGGCTGAAAGGCGTGGATCGGCGCGGCTCGCTGGACATCCTTCTGGAAAGCTCCAAGCGACCGTACTCGGAAGACGAGAAGGACGCGCTGGCCGCACGCAAGAACGAGTACTACCGCGAGAGCATCGAACACTTCGGGCCGGACGACCTGCTGCCGGGCGCCCGCCAGGCGGTCGAATCGGCGCGTCGTGCCGGACTCAAGATCGGTCTCGCTTCGGCAAGCCGCAACGCGTCGTTGCTGCTGCAGCGACTGGGCATCGCCGACCTGTTCGATCACGTGGTCGATGCCGGGCGGATCAGCCGCTCCAAACCCGACCCGGAAATCTTTTTAGCTGCAGCAAACGCGCTGGGTGTGGCACCGGAAGAGTGCCTTGGCGTGGAAGACGCAGCGGCTGGTATCGCCAGCATCCGCGCCGCCGGGATGCGGGCGGTGGGGATAGGTCGCGCGCAAGCGCTGGCCGGGGCGGAAGTGGTGCTGCCGAGCATTGCCGCACTGGACATAAGCAAGTTTACGAATGACGTGAAAGGCGAACGGACTTGAACCTGTTTCTATCGAATGGTCGGAATCAAAACGAAAATTGATCGGGGAGTAACGCAAATGAATAATCAGAAGCAACTGACTCGAGTCGCATTGTCCATGGCGATCGCCACCGTCCTCATGTCCGGCGCCGTGATGGCACAGGACAGCGGACAGACCGCCGAAACCTCTGCAACCAGCACTGCTCCAAGGACTGCGCAGCAGAAGAAAGAGGACGCGAAGAACACCAGGAACCTCGAGCAGGTGGTCGTCACCGGCTCGGCCACCGGCGTCAAGAAAATCGACGCCAGCTACAACATCACTGTGGCGAACGCCGAACAGATCAAGCGCGCCAACCCGAAGAGCACGGCCGACCTGTTGAAGATCTCGCCCGGACTGTGGCCGGAATCGACTGGCGGCCAGACGGGCGCCAACATCGAGATCGCCGGCTTCCCGGGCGGCGGCGACGCACCGTACAACACGGTGCAGATGATGGGTTCGCCGCTGTATGGCATGCCGTCGCTGTCGTTCTTTGAGCAGACCTCGATCTTCCGCCTCGATGACACCATCGAGCGCGTCGAAATCGTGCAGGGCGGCCCTTCAGTCGTGTTCGCGGACGGCCAGATCGGCGCCACCGAGAACTTCATTCTGAAGCAGGGTACGGATGTGCCGTCGGGCAGCGTCGGCATCACCTACGGTACCGGCAATCTGAAGCGCTTTGACGGCTTCTTCGGCTTCAAGATCGCCGACAACTGGTACGGCAGCGCCGGCGGCTTCTATCGTGACTCCAACGGCGTGCGCGATCCGCAGTTCGCTGCGGACAAGGGTGGCCAGTTCACCGGTACGCTGACCCACGATTCGGACAAGGGCTCGTTCACCCTGTATGCGCGCGTGCTCAACGACCGCAACCAGTTCATCACGCCGATCCCGCTGCTCCAGAGCGGCAGCGACAAGTTCAGCGCCTATCCGGGCTTCGATCCGCTGACCTCCACCTACAACAGCAAGTACATCCAGCACGTGCATCTGGATGCCTATCCGGGCGGTGGCAGCGACGCCAACCTGGCCAACGGACGTGGCGCCAAGATGAGCTTCTTCGGCGGCAACTTCGACTACGACCTGGGCGATGGCTGGTCCGTCAGCGACAAGTTCCTGCTCGACGGCGGCGACGTGGACACGAATGCGCTGTTCTCCGGCTCGAATCCGGCATCGCTCAATGACGAACTGTTCAACGTGCCTGCCTCGCAGAACGGCCTGCTGCTGCCGGCAGGTTCGGTGGTCACCGCGACGTATGCCGGTCCCGGCGGTGGTGCCGCGGTGGATCCCAACCAGAGCGTGATCCAGCAGGGTTGGTGGTACATCCACAAGCACCTGAAGAACCTCAACAACGACTTCCGCGTCAGCAAGGAGATTTTCGATGGCAACACGCTGACCGCCGGCGTCTATCTGGCCCACTACACCGATGACGACAAATGGGCACTGGGCAACCAGATGCTGATGACCAATACGCCCAACGCACGTCCCATCGCGGTCAGCTACACCTCGGGCGGCCAGACCTATTACCGCACCGACAGCCAGGGCTTCTCCAACCTCAACGGCAACTTCGACATCACCGAGCACGGCGTCGCCAACAACAAGGCGTTCTACCTGTCCGATTCCTGGCACGTCGGCCCGTGGCTGTTCGACGCGTCGATACGAACGGAAAATCAGCAGGCATCCAACACCGTCTGCAATCTGACCAACGTCGACCAGGACAACAACCCGCTGACGCTTTACAACAACTCCGTGGCAACCTGCAACGGAACGTTCGCGCGCACGGCCTACAACAAGACCCACACCTCGTGGACAGTCGGTGCCAACTACGAGTTGGCCAGCAACATGAGCCTTTATGTGCGTGCCAACAAGGGCGTGCATTTCGGCGATTTCGACAACTCGATCCGTGGCTTCACCACCGGCAATACGGCGCCACTGCAGAAAATCCAGAACTTCGAAGGCGGCTTCAAGTACCAGTCCGACATGTTCTATGCGGACGTCAGCGTCTATCACAAGCAGTTCAACGGCCTGTCGTTTCAGCCCACCAACGGAGAGGGCACCCCGGAGGGTACGCCCGCGCTCTACGGCTCCGATTCCAAGGGCGTCAACCTGATCGGCTCGGTGACGCCGGTGAAGAATCTCACGTTCTCGGCGGTGGCCAACTATCTCGATGGCCACTACACCCACGCCAACGAATGCTTCATCTTTACCAACGTGGTAACGGGCGATACCGGTTGCGCACCGATCAATGGCGTGCAGCTGCAACGCCAGCCGAAGTTCCGCTACGCGTTCACTCCGAGCTACATGATGCCGTTCCCGTGGGGCAGTGTGACGGCGTTCGTGACCTACACTCACGTCGGTCCGCATACGCAGGATCAGTCCGGCCTGCAGCAGCTCGGCACCTATGACACGTTCGATTTCGGCATCATCGCCGAGATCCAGCAGAACTGGGAGCTGCGCCTGCAAGGCACCAACGTCACCAACGAGCTGGGCCTGACCGAGAGCAACTCGCGCATCTTCGGCACGGCGGCAGCCGGCGGCGTGATCCTGGCCCGCCCTCTGGAAGGCCGCGATCTCAACTTCGAGGTGAAGTACAACTTCTGATCGCAGAGTTGCCGCAAGACGCGTGGTCCGGGTCGCCTCCCCTCAGACGGCCCGGACCACGTCACTTTCCGAACTTGATGTAATTGAACTCGATTCGATGAGGCATCCGTGAACCGAATCCGCATGATCGTAGCGCTGGCGTTGATCTACATGGTCTTCGCGATCCTGCTCAACAGCGTCGGCACGGTGATCCTGCAATCGATCTTCACTTTCGGCATTGGCAAGCCCGAGGCCAGCTCGCTGGAACGCTACAAGGACCTGTCGATCGCCTGCACTTCGTTCCTGGTCGCTTCGTTCATTCCGATGATGGGCTACCGGCGTTCGATGATGCTGGCGCTGGCCATCGTCGGTGGCGCCTGCATGCTGATGCCGCTCTACCCCAGTTTTCTCACCACCCGGCTGCTGTTCGCCTGCGTGGGCATTTCCTTCGCGATGGCCAAGGTCGGCGTGTATTCGTCGATCGGTCTGCTGACCGCCGACAAGACGGCGCATTCAAGGCTCACCAACACCATCGAAGGCCTGTTCATGGTCGGCGTGCTGGCCGGCAACTGGATTTTCAGCGCGTACGTCGATCGCGCGCATCCGGGCAATCCGGTCTGGTTCAACGTGTACTGGCTGCTGGCCGGCATGTGCGCGGTGGTGATCGCGTTGCTGGCCACCAGCAAGCTGGATGAAAGCGCCGCGCATTCGCATGGTCACAACAACTCGTTCAGTGATTCGATCATGGGGATGCTGAAGCTGTTCGTGCGTCCGCTGGTCTATGTATTCCTGGCGTCGGCCTTCCTGTACGTGCTGATCGAACAGAGCTTCGGCACCTGGCTGCCCACGTTCAACAACGAGATCCTGAAACTGCCGAACGCGATGAGCATCCAGTTCGCCAGCATCCTGGCCGGCATGACCGCCATCGGCCGCATCGGCGCGGGCTTCGTGCTCAAGCGGGTGCGCTGGTATGTACTGTTGAACGTCTGCGTGGTCGGCATGGCGACGCTGGTGATCCTGGTGCTGCCGCTGGCACGACATGTCGTGGCGCGTGACGACGTCGGCTGGTTCAACGCGCCGATTGCCGCGTACCTGATTCCGTTGCTCGGCCTGCTGATGGCGCCGATCTACCCGGTGATCAATTCGGTGGCATTGAGCTCGCTGCCGAAACCCATGCACGCTTCCATGACCGGCCTGATCGTGGTGTTCTCCGCACTAGGCGGCACGCTGGGTTCGTACATCACCGCCGAAGTGTTCACCCATTTCGATGGCATCAACGCGTTTTATTTTTCGCTGGTTCCGATGACACTGGTGCTGATCACGCTGTTTTTCTTCAAGCGTGAAACCGACCGCGCGGGGTCTCGCGTCGCGTTGTCCGCCGATGGCGTCGCATAATGTCGAAGGCGTCCATCGCGAACAGAGCTACGGCGAAAGGCCCACCACCTCGAGTCGAGGAAATCGTCCCCATGATGCTGTTTCGCCACTCCCTTGCTCGCGCCATCGTGCTCGGCCTGCTGCTGTTCTCGGCGGGTGCCGGTACGGCCACCGCGGTCGATGGCGTTGACCCGAGCTTCGTGCTCAAGGCCAGCTCGAAGAACTTCGACAACTACTTCCCCAGCTATCTGGCCAACGGTTACTTCTCGACGATGACCTCGCTGCGCGGCACCGAGGGCAATCTTGCGTACATGGTCGCGTTCATGGATTACGGCAAGGACGACATCGCACGCCCGGCCGCGATTCCCGGCTGGAGCGGCGTCGACTACAGCACCGGCAAGTCGACCGCGGGCGAGTTCTGGCTCAACCGCACTTTGCCGAGCGACAAGGCGTTCGGCGACTACCAGCAGACGCTGAACATGCACGACGGCACGCTCGTCACACGCTACCGCTATACGGACGACGGCAAGAAATCCACGCGCATCGAAATCACCACCTTCGTCAGCCAGGCCGATGCGCACATCGCCGCCACGCGCATCGCGCTCACGCCGGAGTTCGACGGCATCGTGCAGCTGTCGTTTCCGCTGAACCTATGGGCGCCGCATCAACCGCGCTTTCCGATCGGCAAGATGACTGGCGACGAGATGCTGGCCGCGGTGGCCGCCCACAACATGTCGGTGACCGAGCCGGTCAACTACCACACCGCCGACCGCGCGCCGGTCTGGTATCACGGCGACACGCATGTCTCCAACGACGACGGCAGCACCAGGGACCTGACCTTGTGGCTGGATGGCAAGGCCGAACAGGGCTTGCGCATGGCCGAGGCGGCGGCGCTCGAGCTGCCGAAAGACATCAGCCCGAGCGATGTCGTGCTGGAGAAGAGCAGCTGGCAGCTCGCGATCAAGCTGAAGATCCCGGTACGCCGCGGTCAGACCTACGCCTTCACCAAGTACGTGGCGATGTCGCGCGAAAAATGGGGCGGCGATGCAGCCGCCACCACCAAGCTGGCAACGGCGGCACGCGCGACCGGTTTCGACCAGCTGCTCGCCGCGCACAAGGCCGCATGGCACGAGCTGTGGAAGTCGGACATCGTGATCGACGGCGATCCGAAGGTGCAGCAGGCCGTGCATTCGGATCTCTATTACCTGCTGTCCAACTCGACCACCGGCACCGCCTGGCCGATGGGCGCCTGTGCACTGACGCCGAACTATGCCGGGCATGCGTTCTGGGATTCCGATTCATGGGTGTTCCCTGCATTGCTGCTGCTGCATCCTGAACGCGCCAAGCCGATCGTGATGTTCCGCCATCGCACCATGCAGCCGGCGCGTGATCGCGCGATCCAGTACGGCGCCAAGGGCACCATGTATCCGTGGGAAGCCGATCCGGAAACCGGCGTCGACCATACGCCGCACTTTGCTTATGGGGTATGGCGCGAGATCCACGTCAACGCCGACATCGCCATCGCGCAATGGCAGTACTACCTGGCCAGCGGCGACGATGCATGGCTGAAGCAGAACGGCTGGCCGGTGATCCGCGAGATCGCGGAATTCTGGGCAAGCCGCGTCACCTATGACAACGCGCACGACCGCTACGAAATTCTGCACGTCACCTCGCCGGACGAGGCCTACGACGACGTGCCGAACGACTCGTTCACGAACGCCGCCGCGCGCAAGGCGCTGGATATCGCGACCGCCGCCGCAACGAAAGTGGGTGAAAAGCCTGATCCGAAATGGAAAGAAATCTCGAAGAAGATGTACATCCCGTTCGACCCGAAGGCGCAACGCCATCTCGATTTCGATGCGAGCGTGCCGCACGACAAGATCACCTGGATGGGCTCGTCGCTGGCGTGGCTGATGTATCCGAACCTCGACCTGCCGATGACGCCGGCTGTTCGCAGGAACGACTTCGCGTTCCAGCTCGACGAGCTCAAGGTGCACGGCAACGATCCGAACGAGATGATGATGGTGATGCTCGCCACTGCCGCCGCGGAAACGGGCGACGGCAAGACCGCTGGCGAGTGGATGCAGCGCAACCTCGTCGGCTTCCTCAAGGTGCCGTACAACGTGCGCAGCGAAACCGCATACAACAATGCCGGCTACATCCTGGCGACCTCGGCCGGTTTCGTGCAGAGCATCGTGTATGGCCTCACCGGTCTGCGCGTGCAGGACGATGGCCTGGCGCAAGCCTATGCGCCGGTGCTGCCGCCGGGCTGGAAATCGCTCACGCTCAAGCGCGTGCACTTTCGCGGGAGACAGTACGACATCACGGTCGATCGCGACGCCAACGGCAAGGCAAAGCTGACTCGCACGGCACGGTGACTTGGTGATCACGATGCCCTCGTTGCCGCCCGCGCTGCTCGATGCCATGCGGCGCGTCGGCGCACTGCTGCAGGCAGGCGAACTTCACGCGGCGCACGATCAGCTGCAAATCCTGGTCGGTGAACATCCCGACTACGTCGAAGCGCTGCGCCTGCTCGCCGGAACCCGGCAGGCCTTCGGCGATATCGATGGCGCGGAAGAGTTGCTGCGCAAGGCGTTCGCGCTCGACCCGAACTGGGCACCCACCCTGGCAACGCTTGGCGAGTTGCTGCTCGTGCGCGGCCGTGGCGACGAAGCCGAACCGTTGCTGCGTCGTGCCGCCCAGCGGCTGCCACGTGCGGCACTGGTGCTCGCGCGCCATTGCAACGACACGCAACGTCCGGCCGACGCGCTCGCGCTTGTCGCTCCGCTTTGCACCACGGGTCAAGTCGATGCCGAGCTGGTCGCGCAGCATGTCGCCGCGCTCGCCATGCTGGGGCGCCAGCAGGAAGCGGTCGATTTTCATCGGCGCATCGCGGAGGCTTCGAGCGGAAACCCGGCGGCGACGCATGCGCTTGCCATCGCCCTCGATGCAGCCAGCCAGCATGTCGAAGCCGAACAGACCGCCGGACGCGTGCTGGCGCGTGGGCATCGCACCGCAGCCGTCCATTTCACCCACGCGCGCAGTTTGATCGCACTGGGCGAATTCGAGCGCGCCGAGAGTGCCTTGCGCGACTGCCTGCAACTGGAACCGCGTCTGGCCGAGGCGCAAAGCCATCTCGCCCGACTGATCTGGATGCGTACCGGCGACCGCACGCAAACCACCCAAATGCTCGATCAGGCGATGCAGGCATTCTCCGGCGACGACGCGCTGCGGGCCACCAAGGCCGCGATCCTGCAAGGTGCCGGCGACGCGCGCGGTGCGTATGCCTGCCTGGCCGAACAAGCCGCGCGCGCGCAGTCATCGCCGACCCTGCTCGTACGTGCAGGTCTCGCGGCACTGGATTTCGATCCCCCCACCTCGCTGGGGCTGGCCGAGCGCGCGTTGCGCATGTCGCCCGGCAATGTGGCCGCGCGCAATCTGCTGATGGCTTCGCAGCTGGGCGTGGGCGATGCGCAGAGTGCACTGCGGCATTGCGAGACGTTGCTCGCGAACGCACCCGACGACCAATATCTGCTCGCGCTGCAGACGACCGCGTGGCGACTGCTCGGCGATGACCGTTACCTCGCACTGTGCGACTATCCGGGCCTGGCGCTGACACAGACGCTTCCGCTGCCGCCGTCGTGGCCGGATCTCGCAACGTTTCTCGCCGATCTGAAACGCAGCCTGGAACGCCTGCACAACCCAGCCGGCCATCCGCTGCTGTTCCAGTCGCTGCGGCACGGCACCGAGACGACCGAGGACCTTACCCGCAGCACCGACCCTGTGATCCAGGCGTTGTTCAAGGCCTTCGATGTGCCGATCCGCGAGTACCTCGCGCATATCGGCCGGGGCACTGATCCGCTGCGGCGTCGCAACCGTGACGCCTACCGCTTCAACGGCAGCTGGTCGGTGCGGCTGCGCACGTCGGGATATCACAACAACCATGTGCATCCGCGCGGATGGATCTCGTCGGCGTTCTACGTCGACCTGCCCGACAGCATGGCCGATGCGTCGACCACCGACGGCTGCCTCGCATTCGGACAGCCCGGCATCATGACCACGCCGTCGTTGCACGCCGAGCATGTGATCCATCCCCGGCCCGGCATGCTGGTGCTGTTTCCGTCGTACGTCTGGCACGGCACCGTGCCTTTCACCAGCGATCAGACGCGCCTGAC